>JALZNY010000046.1 GCA_030857525.1 Actinomycetota bacterium | reverse complement strand
GGTCCCCACCGGGACGACCACCCGGACGGCGCCGCCGTCGTCGAGCTCGAGCTCGGCCAGCGGGGTGGGCCCGGCGCGCCACAGCTCCTGGCCGAGCATGCGACCGTCGAGGGTCTGGCGGAACTGCGAGCGCGACGTCACCGCCTCGTGCACGCTGACCGCGAGCGTGAGGGCTTCGGGCCGGCGCACGCCGGCGAGGTCGACCCGCAGCTCGAAGGTGCCACCGGGCTCGGTCCAGGGCGTCTGGGAGGCGAGGGAGATGCGTCCCGAGGGGGCGACCTGGGCGGGTCCGGCGGCTCCGGAGACGGGGTCGCCGCCGACGCCGCCGGCCGGAACCGCCAGGGCGGCGAGGAGAAGGACGAGCGCCAGGAGCACCAGGCCCGTGCCGGCGAGCCTCGCGCAGCCTCTGGGCATCAGGACGTGAGCTCGCGGTCCCCGAGCCGACGGGTTAACACAGCCAGGCCAGCGGGTTCGAGTCGAAACCCCAGGTTCTGGTAGAGCCGCAGGGCGCGCTCGTTGCCCACCTGGGTGTTGACGACGACCCGGTCGACGCCCCGGCGCCGCATCCAGGCCAGGCCGTCGAGGACCAAGGCCCGGCCGAGCCCCCGACCCTGGGTGCCCGGGTCCACGGCGAGGCGCTGCAGGTATCCCCTCGTCCCTGACCGGCCGGAGACGGCGTAGCCGAGGACGCGATCAGGGCCGCCCCGGGCCACCACCCGAAAGCGGGAGCGGCGCGTGGCGCGCATGGCCTCGGTCAGCCCGATGGCGTCGAGGCGCCAGAAGGGCGGGAAGGCCAGTGCGTCGACGGCGAGGACCTGGTCCCGGTCGCGGCGTCGCCCGGTCCTGATGGGCGCCGCCGCGCCGAGGGGAAGGGCGTCGAGGCTGCGTGACAACAGGTGCAGGTGTTCGCGCACCTCGAACCCGGCCTCGAGGAAGCCGCGTTGCTCGCAGTGACCGAGGGCGCCGGTCACCACCTCCACGTAGCCCTGGCCGGCCAGGACCTCACAGCAGCGCAGCACCATGGCGGTGCTGGCGGGGGGCGTCTCGGCCACCGGCGCCACGTAAGCCCGCCACTGGTCACCGCGCCACGGACCCACCCGGAGGCGCTCGGTCCGCCAGCGCACGACACGGAGTCCCGGCATGGAACGTGAGGGTACGACCTTCGGCCCGGCACGGGTGGTGCACGCGAACGAACCGCCCGGGGGAGGGGCGGCTCGTTCATCGGGGGAGATGGAGCAGGCGGGACCGGTCGACCGCAGCGACTGGGCGGGGTCGTCTCCGCAGCCGTCCCGGTCCCACCTTCTACATCAGGTATCGGCAGCTCCCCGTTGAGACTTGAGCCATTCTTCTGGACTTCTTTGTACGGGATGCTTGGTGCGGCGGAACGTTTCACCAAGTATCCTCGACGGCCATGGGCAAGGTGCAGCACTACCTGGTCTCGTCGTCCGGACAGATGTCGCTGCCGGCCGCCGCCCGTCACCGCTGGCACCTGGACCGGGGCGGGCCCGTCGACGTGCTCGACCTCGGGTTCGGTGTGCTGACCGTGCCCAAGGGCCAAGGCTGCCGCCTCCTGGCCGACGTGCTCAGCCGCGACGAGCATGCGGCCTTCGTCGAGTCGCTGGCCGAGGATCCTGACCTGGCCACGACGTGACGCCAGCCCTCCTCGACGATCACCTGCTGCGGGACCTGCTTTCCGAAGAGCGCAGCCCTGAGCTCGAAGGGCTCCTCGGTGACCGCGAGCCGGCGACGACCAACCTCTACTACGCCCGCCTCTGCAAGAGCGTCGTCTCAGCGCCCGGGAGTCGCCTCACCGGCGCCTGGTCGGAGGAGCGAAGACGGGCGCTGGGGCGGACGCTTCTCATCCTTCCCGAGGCGGTCACGGTCGTGCCCATGCGATCGCTGGCCTTCCGGATGGCAGAACTCGCTGACCCCTTTCGACTCTCGACCCTTGGGGCTGAGGCGGTGGCCGCGGCCGAACACCTTGCTGCACCGCTGTGCGTCTGGGAGGGCGACGACGGGCCACGGATACGCGCCGCGGCGGACGCGGTGGGGGCGGCGTACTGCACCATCTCGCATTGAGTCACAATGTCCGCTTGACCCGGTCACTTGTGCGACAAAGCTCTCGCCATGAGGCAGAATGACTGCCCGGTCGTCGAGGTGCGGGGCCTGCGCAAGCGCTACGGCTCGATCGAGGCGGTGCGGGGCGTCGACCTGGAGGTGCAGCCGGGCGAGGTGTTCGCCTTCCTCGGCCCCAACGGCGCGGGTAAGACCACGACGGTCGAGATCCTCGAGGGGTACCGGTCCCGCAGCGAGGGGGACGTCCGCGTCCTGGGAGTCGACCCGGCGCGTGCCACCAGAGCCTGGCGCGAACGCCTGGGCATCGTGCTCCAGAGCTGCCGGGTGCAGCCCGAGCTCACCGTGGCCGAGACCATCGCCCTCTACGCCGCCTACTACCCGGATCCCCGTCCTGTGGAGGAGACGATCGAGCTCGTCGGCCTGGCCGACCAGCGCAGCCAGCGGGCGGGCAAGCTCTCCGGCGGCCAGCAGCGCCGTCTCGACGTGGCCGTGGCCCTGGTCGGGCGACCCGAGCTGTTGTTCCTCGACGAGCCCACCACCGGCTTCGATCCGTCGGCCCGACGAGCGGCCTGGTCGCTCATCGCCGGGCTGCGCGACCTGGGCGCCACCGTGTTCCTCACCACCCACTACCTGGAGGAGGCCGAGGCGCTGGCCGACCGGGTGGCCATCATCCGCGACGGTGAAGTGGTGGCCACCGGCACCCCCGACGGGATCGGCGGTCGGTCTCGAGCGGTGGGGGAGGTGCGATTCCGGCTCTCGGCCGGGATCGAGGGCGACGAGCTGCCCCGGGGCTTGGTAGGCAAGGTCCGTATCGAGGCGGGGGTGCTCCACGTCCGTACCACGGCGCTGGTGGCCGACCTGCACGTGGTGACCGGGTGGGCTCTGGAGCGCGGCCACGACTTGGCCGACCTGCGGGTGTCTCGCCCCACCCTGGAGGACGTCTACCTGGAGCTGACGGCCGAGGTGGCCTCGTGAGCGCCGGAGGTGACGCCCGGCTCGTCCTGCACCAGGCCCGCTACGACATCCGAACCTTCGTGCGCGATCCGGCCGCCACCTTCTTCACCCTCGTCCTGCCCGTGGTGTTCCTGGTGCTGTTCGTCACCATCTTCGGCAGCCAGACCCTCGACAGCGGGGTGGAGACCACCACCTACTTCGTGCCCGGCATCGTGGCCCTGGCCGTGGTCAGCGCCACCTTCGTCAACCTGTCCATCAGCCTGACCCAGCAGCGGGAGAACGGGGTGCTCAAGCGGTTGCGGGGGACGCCCCTGCCCCCGTGGATCTACATCGCGGGCCGGGTGGTCACCTCGGTGGCGGTGGGCCTGGTCATGACGGTCCTCCTGGTGGCCATCGGCCGCCTGTTCTACGGGGTGGCCGTGCCCGGGACGGCCCTGGCGGGCTTCGTCGTGGCCCTGGTCGTGGGCGCGGCCGCCTTCTCGGCCCTCGGCATCGCCATCACCCGAGTGATTTCCACCGAGGCGGCCGCCCCTGCCGTGGCCAACGCCATCAGCCTGCCGCTGTTCTTCATCTCCGGGATCTTCGTGCCCGCCGAGAACATCCCCGACTGGCTGCTCTCCATCGCCGACGTGTTCCCCCTCAAGCCCTTCGCCGACGCCCTCTTCGCCGCCTTCGACCCGGCCACCTCCGGACTCGGCCTGGCGTGGGGCGACCTGGGCGCGGTGGCACTGTGGGGCGTTGCCGGTGCGCTCCTGGCCGCCCGCACCTTCCGCTGGACCCCGCAGCGGGGCTGAGCCAGCGAACCGCAGGATGTGGGCGCGAAGGGCCCGGCTCGGCTCGCGAGGCCCCGGTACGGTTGCGCCTCATGGTTCCCGAGCGCCTCCGCCCCGTCCTGGCCGAGGTGGCGCCCCTGGCCCAGCGCTTCGCCGCCGCCGGCCGCCGGCTCTACCTGGTGGGGGGGACGGTGCGCGACCTGCTGTTGAACCGGGCGCTGGAGCAAATCGACTTCGACTTCACCACCGACGCCCGCCCCGAGGAGATCGAGGCGGTGATCCGGCCCTGGGCCGACGCCGTGTGGCTGCAAGGCAAGCGCTTCGGCACCATCGGGGCCCGCAAGGCCGGGCGCGACGTCGAGATCACCACGCACCGGGCCGAGGCCTACCACCCCGACTCGCGCAAGCCCGACGTCGAGTTCTCCAGCGAGGTCGAGGCCGACCTGTCCCGGCGCGACTTCACGGTCAACGCCATGGCCCTGGCCCTGGGCCAGGCTGCCGCCGAGGCGCCCGAGCTGGTCGATCCCTTCGGTGGGGCCGTCGACCTGGCCACCTCCCGGCTGCGCACACCGCTGGCCCCCGAGGTCTCCTTCTCCGACGACCCGCTGCGCATGCTGCGGGCCGCCCGCTTCATCGCCGGCTACCAGCTCGTGCCCGACGCCGAGCTGGTCGCCGCCGTGCGGGCCCTGCACCCTCGCCTGGAGATCGTCTCGGCCGAGCGCATCCGTGACGAGCTCGACAAGCTGGTGGTGGTGGAGCGGCCCGAGGCCGGCCTGTCCTTCTTGGTCGAGACCGGCCTGGCCGAGGAGTTCCTGCCCGAGCTGCCCGGCATGGCGCTGGAGGTGGACCCCATCCACCACCACAAGGACGTCCTGGCCCACACCATCGCCGTGGTGGCCAAGACCCGGCCGGAGCGCGTCGTGCGCCTGGCTGCGTTGTTCCACGACGTGGGCAAGCCCAAGACCCGCTCCTTCGGACCGCGGGGCAAGGTCAGCTTCCACCACCACGAGGTGGTGGGCGCTCGCATGACCCGGGAGCGGATGCAGGCGTTGCGCTACCCCGTCGACGACATCGACGCCGTCTCCCGCCTGGTCGAGCTGCACCTGCGCTTCCACACCTACAAGATGGGCTGGACCGACAGCGCCGTGCGCCGCTACGTGCGCGACGCCGGCCCGCTGCTCGACGAGCTCAACGAGCTCACTCGTTGCGACTGCACGACCCGCAACCGGCGCAAGGCCGAGGAGCTGTCCCGGCGGATGGACACCCTGGAGGAACGCATCGAGGTGCTCCAGGCCCAGGAGGAGCTTCGCCGGATCCGCCCCGACCTCGACGGTACCCAGGTCATGGCCCAGCTCGGCCTGGCCCCAGGACCCGCCGTCGGCCAGGCGCTCGACTTCCTGCTCGAGCTCCGTCTCGAGGAGGGCCCGCTCGGGGAGGACGAGGCCCGGCGCCGCCTGGACGCCTGGTGGGCTGCTCGCGGCACCTCCTGACCACGGCTGAGGCCGACGGGGGGACGGGTCAGCGAGCGTTCACCGGGGGGTAACCGTCCCGAAACATCTCGTCGGCAGCCTGTCCGTCGGCAATGACCGTCAAGACAGGAGTGGATGGCACATGGACAGCGGCGATACCGCCTGGATGCTCACCTCGACGGCCCTGGTGCTTTTCATGACCCCGGGGCTGGCCTTGTTCTACGGGGGCATGGTGCGCTCCAAGCATGTGCTGGGGATGCTCATGCAGAACTTCGCGGCCATGGGCCTCATCGCCGTGCTGTGGGCGCTGGTGGGCTTCACCCTGGCCTTCGGCGACTTCGGCAACGGGGGCATCCTCGGCAACCTGGAGTTCCTCGGCCTCTCGGGGGTGGGGGCTGAACCGGGCCTGGAGCTGACCATCCCCTTCGTGCTCTTCGCCGCCTACCAGATGACCTTCGCCGTCATCACCCCCGCCCTCATCACCGGGGCGACGGCCGACCGGCTGAAGTTCAGCGCCTACCTGGTGTTCATCGGCGCCTGGCTCGTCCTGGTCTACGCCCCGGTGGCGCACTGGGTCTTCGCCGGGGGCTGGCTGGCCAGCCTGGGCGCCCTCGACTTCGCCGGCGGCGCCGTGGTCCACATCAACGCCGGGGCCGCCGCCCTCGGGGTGATCCTGGTGCTGGGGCCGCGACGGGGCTGGCGCAGCGAGGCCATGCCACCCCACTCCCTGCCCCTGACCATGCTGGGCACGGGCATCCTGTGGTTCGGCTGGTTCGGGTTCAACGCCGGCTCGGCCCTGGCCGCCAACGGGGTCGCCGCCCAGGCGGTGATGAACACCTTCCTGGCTGCCTCGACCGCCATGTTGAGCTGGATGCTGGTGGAGCGGCTCAAGGACGGCCACGCCACCACGCTGGGGGCGGCGTCCGGAGCCGTGGCCGGTCTGGTTGCCATCACCCCGTGCGCCGGCTTTGTAGGTGGCCTGAGCCCCATCCTCATCGGCGCCGCCGCCGGTTGCGTCTGCCTGCTGGCCATCGGCCTCAAGAACCGCTTCGGCTACGACGACTCGCTCGACGTGGTCGGCATCCACCTGGTGGGCGGGCTCCTCGGCTCGATCGTGCTGGGCCTCTTCGCCGACAGCGCCGTCAACGAGCTGGCGGTCGACGGCCTGTTCCTCGGCGGTGGCGCCGGCCTGCTCGTCGACCAGATCGTGGCCAGCGCGGCGGTGTTGGCCTTCTCCCTGGTGGTGTCGGCCGCCCTGGCCAAGGTGATCGACGTCACCATGGGCCTGCGGGTCAGCCCCGAGGAGGAGCTCGAGGGCCTCGACCGCAGCCAGCATGCCGAGACCGCCTACATCCTCTCCGACCTGGGCTCCTCCCTCGGCACCCCCACAGCCCACCAAGAAGACCGAGCCCCGGTCTCGTGAACGCTCCCGCCACCAGCCAGGGGGCATGGCCGCCGGCCAAACCAGCCGCCAAAGGCGGCCGCTCTGGATGGTGGCCCGGCGAGCGAAGCGAGCCAGATGAGTGTTCAGCGCGAAGGGCGGTGGCTCTGCCGCCGCCCGGAGCACAGCCAAGCTCGCCGGCGAACCTATGGTTCGCCGGCGAAAGTGATTGGGCGGGGCTCGAAGAAGAGACATCCCTCGGGGCAGGCGAAGGGGGTGTCCTCGCTGGCTCCTACCCGGCAGCGCTGTACCACGCCGTCGGCGGTGGTGCGGGTGGAGTAGTGACGGCAGTCCTGGCGCACAGCCACCTCCCCAGTGTGCCGCCGCCGCAGCGTCCGGTGCACCATCGCCCAGCCCGACCGACGAGGAGCACCCCATGAAGCTGGTCACGGCCGTGGTCAAGCCCCACAAGCTCGACGAGGTGAAGTCGGCGCTGTCCGACTACGGGGTCAAGGGCCTGACCATCACCGAGGCCTCGGGTTACGGGCGCCAGAAGGGCAAGACCGAGGTCTACCGGGGGACCGAGTACACCGTCGACGTCGTGCCCAAGACCCGCATCGAGGTGTTGTGCGACCTCTTCGACGCCGAGGACGTGGCCCAGGTGATCGTCTCGGCCGCCCGCACGGGCAAGATCGGCGACGGCAAGGTGTGGATCAGCGAGGTCGACCGGGTGATCCGCATCCGCACCGGTGAGGTGGGCGAGGAGGCCCTGTGACGGCGCCGAGCGTCGAAGTCCGGGCCCGGCGGTCGGCGGTGATCGAGGACCGGTCCCGGCAGGGCCGGGTCCTGTGCCGGGCCTTGTCCGACGTCACCGACGAGTGGCTGCGCTCGGTCTACGCGACGGCGGTCGAGACCGGCGCCGGCGCCCCCGTCGCCCCGGGCTCGAGGATGGCGCTGGTGGCCGTGGGCGGCTACGGGCGGGGCGAGCTGGCTCCTGGGAGCGACCTCGACCTGTGGCTCCTCCATGACCGTGGCCTTGATGCCCCTGCCCTGAAGACGCTGGCTGAGCGCCTCTGGTACCCGGTGTGGGATGCGGGTCTGAAGTTGGGCCATGCCGTCCTCACCCCCCGCCAAGCCCTGGCCCTGGCGGCCAAGGAGCTCGACACGGCCACCGCCGCCCTTTCGGTCCGCCACCTCGCCGGTGATGAGGCGTTGGCGGCCGACCTCAAGGGGCGGGCGACCGCCCTGTGGCGAAAGCGCTCGTCACGCTTCCTGGCCGAGCTGAGCGCCCGGGTGTCCCAGCGCCACGTCCGGGCCGACGAGGTGGCGTTCCTGCTCGAGCCCGACATCAAAGAGGCCCGGGGCGGGTTGCGTGACATCCACGCCCTGGCCTGGGCTGAGGCGGCGCGCCCTGTCCTGCTCGCCGGTGACGCGGCCGCCCTGGCCGGCGCCGAGGAGGTTCTCCTGGCC
>JALZNY010000325.1 GCA_030857525.1 Actinomycetota bacterium | reverse complement strand
ATTACGAGATGACCATCAACTTCGACGGCGGGGTGGGCGGCGACCCCGACACCATGCGCCGGGCCTACACCGCCGTCGGGGGCGCCGCCGGAGTCCCTGGCTACGACGACCCCGAACTGGACGACCTTGCCCGCCGACAGCTCGTGACCCTGGACGAGTCCGAGCGCAGGGGACTGGTGGCTCGCATGCAAGAGATCGCCGCTCGCGACGTCCCCTTCCTGCCCTTGTACTACCCGACCTTGTACCACGCCTTTGACCCGTCGGTATTCGACGCCTGGTACTTCACCCCCGGAACGACCGGTGCCAGCGGACCGTTCCCCTACAACAAGCACGCCTTCGTCACCGGAGAGATGACCGGTCTCGACATCCGGTCCACCAACTGATGGCGAAGGCGTTCCCAGGAGGTTCCCCCATGGCGGTCATCGTCCGGATACCCACCCAGCTTCGGACCCTCGCCCAAGGCGCCAGTCAGGTGTCGGTCGAGGGCGCCAACGTCGGCGAGGTGCTGGCCAATCTCGATCGGGCCCATCCCGGCTTCCAGGCCCACCTCTTCGACGAGAACGGCACGCTGCGTCGCTTCGTCAACCTGTTCCTCGGCGAGGAGGACGTCCGTTTCCTCGACGGGATGGATACGGCGCTGGGCGACGGTGCCACCTTGACCATCCTGCCGGCCGTGGCCGGCGGCTGACCCGACCCGTTGTCCCGTCGGGAGACCCGGTACCAACGGTGAGCAAGATCCTCTTCCTGGCCTGGCGCGACCTGGCCAACCCGCTGGCCGGCGGATCGGAGGTGCTGGTCGACAACCTGGCCCGGGGCCTGCAGGGGCGCGGCCATCAGGTGAGCTTGATGTGCGCCGCCCCGGTCGAGCCCCGGCCCTACCCGGTGCATGCCAACGGCGGACGCCACGCCCAGTACCTCCGGGCCCCCTTTGCCTACCTGCGCCGGTTCTGAGACGTCGACGTGGTGGTCGACGTGGCCAACGGTCTGTCCTTCTTCGTCCCCCTGTGGCGCCGGGCGCCGGTGGTGTGTTTGGTCAATCACCTCCACACCGATCAATGGCGCCAGTGGTTCCCGGGACCGGTGGCCGCCCTTGGCCGCACCCTGGAGCGTCGGGTCATGCCCCTGGCCTACCGGCGCCACCTGTTCGTGGCCGTCTCTGCCTCGACGGCGTCGGGCCTGGCCTCGATCGGTGTCGACCGCCGCCGAGTGCGGGTGGTCCACAACGGCACCGTGGTCCCCGATGAGTGTCCGGGCGAGAACGCCGCACCCCTCTTCGTCTGCCTGGGGCGCCTCGTTCCCCACAAGCGCGTCGAGTTGGTGCTCCAAGCCTGGGAACGGGTGCGCCCGGTGCTGGGCGGTGAGTTGGTGATCGCCGGGGACGGACCCGAGCGCGCTCGCCTGGAGGCGCTGGCCGGCGACGGGGTCCGTTTTGCCGGCCAAGTGTCCGAGGCCGACAAGCACCAGTTGTTGAGCCGGGCCTGGCTGTTGGTGCACCCGGCCATGGTGGAGGGCTGGGGCTTGGTGGTGATGGAAGCAGCCGCTCGGCGGACACCCACGTTGGCCTTCGACGCCCCCGGCCTGCGGGACTCGGTGGTGCACGGCCGCACAGGCTTGCTGGCGGCCACAACCGAGGACTTCGTCGAGCACTGGCTCTCCCTCGGTGCCGACGCCTTGGCCCGTCGGCGCATGGGCCACCGCGCCCACGAGCGAGCCGGTCAGTTCCGCTGGTCGGCCAGCGTGGAAGCATTCGAGTGAGTGGTGGCCGAGGCCACCGGGGCTCCGGCGACGCTGGAGCTGCCCGGTGACGGCACCCCGTCGGCGGTCCGGTCCGGGTCCTGATGCACCTCAGCGTGGTCGTCCCCACCCGCAACGAAGCGGGCAACGTCGCCTCCCTGGTGGCGCGCCTGGCGGTGGCCCTTGAGCCCCTGGCGTTGTCGTGGGACGTGATCTTCGTCGACGACTCCGACGACGACACCCCCACGCGCATCGCCGCCCTGGCCGAGGACGACCATCCCGTGGCGCTGATCCACCGCCGGGCCTGCCAGCGCCAGGGTGGTCTCTCCGGCGCCGTGGCCCTCGGCTTCGAGCGAGCCTTGGGCGAACGAGCCGTGGGCGAGCGAGCCGTTGGTGCCGATGTCGTGGCCCTCATGGACGGCGACCTCCAGCACCGACCAGAGGTGGTGCCTGCCCTGGTGTCGGCCATCGCCGACGGTGCCGACGTGGCCATCGCCAGCCGGGCTGCTCGCCTGGCCAATGGGGGGACCGGCATGGCGAAGTGGTGGCGGGGCTGGGTATCCCGGTCGGCCCGGTCGCTGGTCTACGCCTCCTTCCCGGCGCTGCGCTCGGTTCGCGATCCACTCGCCGGGTTCTTCGCCACCCGCCGACAGGTCATCGTCGACGTCCCGCTGCGTCCCGAAGGATTCAAGATCCTCCTCGAGGTGCTGGTGCGGGGCGAGTGGAACTCCGTAGCCGAGGTGGCTTGTGAGCTGGACCCTCGCCTGCACGGACGGTCCAAGGCCCACGTCGGCCAAGGGATCGCATTCCTGCGCCACCTCCTGCGACTGCGCCAGGGCAGGTACCGCCCCGATCCGGTGGACCTGGCCCCCGCCCGGGTGCCCGACGGAAGCTAGGGCGAACCTAGTGTCCCGTAAGGTTGATGCGTTGCCTATTTCGGCGGTGGCTGGACGCCGCGAGCGGCGTTCAGACCCGTTGAAATAGTGACCTGATTAGCCTTACGGGACACTAGGGCCCG
>JALZNY010000324.1 GCA_030857525.1 Actinomycetota bacterium | reverse complement strand
GCCTCGCCCACGTCCTGCTGGGGTTGTTCCTCGGGTTTCTCCTTGGAGGGGTCGGCGGGGTGGTGCTCATCGCCCTCAAGTTGCGCAGCCGCTCCGACCACGTACCTTTCGCCCCCTTCCTGGCCGGTGGCGCCGCCGTGGCCATCCTGGTCGGTGAGCCCCTGCTGGCCTGGTACCTCTGAAAGGCACGTCGCCCTCGAACCAGAGGTTCGACGGCCTCCGTCTTGGACGGGCGATACCCTCGGCCTCGTGCTGCGATTGCTGACTGCCGGCGAGTCCCACGGCCAGGGGCTGGCGGTCACCCTCGAGGGCCTGCCTGCCGGTCTGCCCGTCGCCGAGGAGGAGATCGCCGCCGAGCTGGGTCGCCGGCGTCTGGGCTACGGCCGGGGACCCCGGATGCGTTTCGAGGCCGACGAACTGACGCTGCTCGGGGGCATCCGCCACGGCCGCACCCTGGGATCGCCCGTCGTGGTCCTGGTGGGCAACTCCGAGTGGAAGCGCTCCGACCGCTGGCACGAGGAGATGTCACCGGCCCCGGGCCGCACGGCCGCGCCGCTCACCCAGCCCCGCCCCGGCCACGCCGATCTGGCCGGCATGCAGAAGTACGGCTTCGATGACGCCCGCGACGTGCTGGAGCGGGCCTCGGCCCGGGAGACGGCGGCCCGGGTGGTGGCCGGAAGCCTGGCCAAGGCCCTCCTGGCCCGCCTGGGCGTCTCCGTGCTGTCGCACGTGGTCGCCCTGGGCCCGGCCCGTACCAAATCGACCGACCGGCCGACGCCGGCCGACCTGCACCAGGTCGACGCCTCCGAGGTGCGCTGCTTCGACACCGCAGCCGAGTCCGCCATGGTCGCCGAGATCAAGGCGGCGGCGGCCGACGGCGACTCTCTCGGGGGGGTGGCCGAGGTGCTGGCCTACGGCGTGCCCGTGGGCCTGGGCAGCCACGTGCACTGGGACCGCAAGCTCGACGGCCTGCTCGCCCAGGCCCTCATGAGCATCCCCGCGGTCAAAGGGGTGGAGATCGGGGACGGCTTCGAGGTGGCCGGCCGGCGCGGCTCGGTGGCCCATGATCCCATCCTGGCCGACGACGACACCGGTGGGTACCGGCGAGGCTCGACGCTGGCGGGCGGAATCGAGGGGGGCATGTCCATCGGAGGACTGGTCGTGGCTCATGTGGCCATGAAGCCCCTGGCCACGCTGAACCGTCCTGTGCTGGCGACTGTCGACACCCGCACCCGGGAGGCCACCGTGTCGTTCAAGGAGCGCACCGACGTGACCGCGGTGCCGGCCATGGGCGTGGTGGCCGAGACCATGATGGCCCTGGTTCTGGCCAACGAGGCCCTGCGCAAGTTCGGCGGCGACTCGGTCGAGGAGCTGGAGCGCAACCATGGCGCCTTCGTCGCCAGCCTCTGAGCCTGGGCGCCACGTGGTCCTGGTGGGGATGATGGGCTCGGGCAAGACCAGCGTGGGCCGTCAGGTGGCCGAACGCCTGGGCCGGCCGTTCCTCGACAGCGATGACCAGGTGGAATCCCGTACCGGGCGCAGCGTGCGGGAGATCTTCGAGACTGAAGGCCTGGGTGAGCCCGCCTTCCGGGTCCTGGAGGCCGAAGCCCTGGCCGAGGCCCTGGCCCGTCCTGAGCCGTCGGTCATCGCCGCCGCCGGGGGGGTGGTGCTCGACCCGGGCAACCGGGCCCGGCTCCGCCAGTCGTCCACGGCCGTGTGGCTCCGGGCCGATCCTGCGGTGCTGGCCACCCGGGTGACGACCGGCGACCACCGCCCCCTGCTGGGCGATGATCCGCGTACCGTGCTGGAGCGCATGCACGCCGAGCGGGGCGCCCTCTACGACGAGGTGGCCGGCGGTCGGGTGGTCGACGTGGGTACCCACTCCATCGAGGAAGCCGTCGACGCGGTGATGGAGCTGGTGGTGCACCCGTGATCACGGTGCCCGTCGAGCTGGGGGCGCGCCGTTACGACGTGGTGGTGGGTGCCGGGGTGCGCCACGAGCTGGCCCGGGTGCTCCCCAGGGGCGTCCGGCGGGCGGCCGTCGTCACCCAGGCGGGCATCCCGGTCGAGGTCGACCCCGGCGTCGAGCATCGGGTGTTCGGTATGGGCGACGGCGAGCAGGCCAAGACGCTGGCCACCGTCGAGGAGCTGTGCCGGGGATTCGCCCGCTGGGGCCTCACCCGGGGCGACGTGGTGGTGGCGGTGGGGGGCGGCGTGGTCACCGACACCGCCGGCTTCGCCGCCGCCGCCTATCACCGGGGCGTGCCGGTGGTCCACGTGGCCACCACCCTGTTGGGCCAGGTCGACGCCGCCATCGGGGGCAAGACCGGGGTGAACCTGGCCGAGGGCAAGAACCTGGTGGGGGCGTTCTGGCAGCCGGCCGCCGTGCTGTGCGACACCGAGGTGCTGGCCACCCTGGACCCCCGGGAGCTGCGCAGCGGCCAGGGCGAGATGGCCAAGTACCGCTTCCTCGGTGTCGAGGACCTGCTCGACCTGCCCATCGACGAGCAGGTGGCGGCCTGCGTACGGGCCAAGGCAGCGGTCGTGGCGGCCGACGAGCACGAAGGATCATCGGGCCGTCGAGCCACGCTCAACTACGGCCACACGCTGGCGCACGCCCTGGAGACGGCGGGTGGCTACGGCCTGCGCCACGGCGAGGCGGTGGCCGTCGGGTTGGTCTTCGCCGCCGAGCTGGCGGCCGGACTGGGGCGCATCGACGCCGACCGGGTGACCCAGCACCGGGCCCTGGTGGGCGC
>JALZNY010000045.1 GCA_030857525.1 Actinomycetota bacterium | reverse complement strand
GCCTGGCCCCAGGGAGTGGCGTAGAAGGAGGTGAAGTAGGGACCGAAGCGCTCCAGGTAGTTCCCCTCGGGGCCGAGGTGGTTGTAGACGACGTCGAGGACGACGCCCAGGCCACGGGCGTGGCAGGCGTCGACCAGGCGCTTGAGGCCCTCGGGTCCGCCGTAGCTGTGGTGGGGGGCGTAGAGGTCGACCCCGTCGTAGCCCCAGTTGCGGGAGCCGGGAAACTGGGTGACGGGCATGACCTCCACCGCGGTGACCCCGAGATCGACCAGATGGTCGAGGTGGGCGATGGCGCCGTCGAAGGAGCCTTGGGGGCTGAAGGTCCCGATGTGGAGCTCGTAGAGGACGGCGGCCGGGAGGTGGAAGCCCCTCCAATCGGTGTCGGTCCAGGGGAAGGCGCCGTGGTCGACGAGGCGGGATGGTCCGTGCACGCCCTGTGGTTGATGGGGCGAGCGGGGATCGGGCAGCGGCTCGGAGCCGTCGAGACGAAAGGCGTAGTCGCAGGGGGCGCCGCTGCCACCACCGGCGCCCGCCCCAGCATCGGCCACGTCGACCTCGAACCAGCCGTGATCGGCCTCTCGCATGGGCACCCGCCTTCCCGCCAGATCCAGCTCCACCCCGTCGGCGCGAGGCGCCCACACCCGAAAGTTCGCCATCACCTCACCCCCCTCCTCGTCTCTTGCTGTTCCTTGTCAGATGAGCGATCCCTCACACCCACCGAGCCGACAAAGCTTTGGTTGCTCTGGCAGGCCAGGGAGGCCTCAACCAGCAGGCGGGCGGGGAGGATGCCACCGAAGACCGGTGAAGCGGCCGAAGTCGCCGTCGTGGCTCACGACCGTGGCGTCGTGCTCCAGCGCCAGGGCGGCCAGGTGGGCGTCGCTCACGAGGTTGCCACCGGTGCCCACCTCGACCAGCAGGCCGGCAACGATCTCGAGGTGCCGCGGCGTGGGCTCGACCATCACGCTGACAGCCTGGTCGGTCCACTCCCGCACTCGGGCCAGCGCCTCAGGGACCGCGAGGGGATCGGGGAACAGGCCCACCTTGGTGGTCAGGCGCAGGAACGCCACCACGACGAGCCAGGCGAAGCCGATGGCCTCGGAGCCTCCCAGGGAGTCGTCGAGCCAGTCCCGAGACACCTCATGCTTGGGGTCGGCCTCGTTGACGGCGTAGATCAAGACGTTGGCGTCGACCAGCTTCACTTGCCCACGCGCATCCGCCGGACCAACTCCTCGTCCTCCAGCTCGGCCGCCACCTGCAGCGCCCGATCGAGGTTGACCGTCGGGAGCCCGAGCCTCGTCGTGGTGGTCCGGAAGGCCTCCCGCCTGGTCCCCTTGCCGGCCGCCGCCTCTCGGATGGCATCGTTCAACGCTTGTTTGAACGATACCCCTCGTTGGCGCATGCGCCGGCGCAGGAGGGCTTCGGCGTCGGGGTCAAGTGTCACCGTGGTCCGCACGGCGCCATCTTAGCATCAGTTGCCTTGACAGCAAGATGATCGCTCTGGCTCACCTAGTCCCGGCGGCGGAGCAGCACCAACGAGCGCGACGTCACCACCACAGGCTCACCGGGCTTGTGCACCGGTATGTCGATCTCGGGGACGAGCACAGGGGGCAGTGGCTGGGCAGTGTCGAGCACCACCTCCCAGCAGTCACCCCACAGCTTGGGGAGCACGAACGTCACCGGTTGGAAGTGGGCGCTGAACAAGGCGATGAAGCTGTCGTCGGGGACGTGTTCGCCCCGGGCGTCGGGTGATGCGATGGCGTCGCCGTTCAAGAACATGCCGAGACTGGGGGCAGAACCGTGCCAGTCGTCATCGGACATCTCCTCGCCGTCGGTGCGGAACCAGGCGATGTCGGCCAAGCCCTTGCCCCGGATGGGGCGGCCCTGGAACCAGCGCCTTTGACGGAACACCGGGTGGTCCCGGCGGAACTGCATCAACCATCGGGTGAACTCCAACAGGGGCTCGTCGACTTCGTCCCAGTCGTACCAGGAGATCTCGTTGTCCTGGCAGTAGCCGTTGTTGTTGCCCCCCTGGGTCCGCCCCAGCTCGTCGCCTCCGAGGAGCATGGGCACCCCCTGGGACAACAAGATGGTGGCCAGGAAGTTCCGTTGCTGGCGGGCCCGCAGGGCGAGGATCGCGGTGTTGTCGGTGGGGCCCTCCACGCCGCAGTTCCAGGACCGGTTGTGGCTCTCGCCGTCACGGTTCCCTTCCCCGTTGGCTTCGTTGTGCTTGTCGTTGTAGGCGACGAGGTCGGCCAGGGGGAACCCGTCATGGGCGGTGATGAAGTTGATGCTGGCCTTGGGCCGCCGCCCGTTGGACTCGTAGAGATCGGGGCTGCCGGTGAGGCGGTAGGCCACTTCCCCCAGGCTCTCGTGCTCGCCCCGCCAGAAGTCGCGCATCGTGTCTCGGTACTTGCCGTTCCACTCCGACCACAGTGGTGGGAAGTTGCCGACCTGGTAGCCGCCCTCACCTACGTCCCACGGTTCGGCGATGAGCTTGACCTGGCTGACCACCGGGTCCTGCTGGATGAGGTCGAAGAAGGCCGACAACTTGTCGACGCTGTGCAACTCCCGGGCCAAGGTGGCGGCCAGGTCGAAGCGGAAGCCGTCGACGTGCATCTCGATGATCCAGTAGCGCAGGCTGTCCATGAGCAGTTGCAGCACGTGGGGATGGCGCATGTTCATGGTGTTGCCGGTGCCCGTGTAGTCCATGTAGTGGCGGCGGTCGTTTGCCATCAGGCGGTAGTACTGGGCGTTGTCGATGCCCTTGAACGACAGCATGGGGCCGAGGTGGTTCCCCTCGCCGGTGTGGTTGTAGACGACGTCGAGGATCACCTCGATGCCGGCGTCGTGGAGACGCAGCACCATCTGCTTGAACTCCTGCACCTGCTGGCCCCGGGCCCCCGAGGAGCTGTAGGCGTGGTGGGGGGCGAGGAAGCCGATGGAGTTGTAGCCCCAGTAGTTGCTCAGGCCCTGTTTCACCAGGTGGGCGTCGTTGACGAACTCGTGCACGGGCAGCAGCTCCACGGCGGTGACGCCCAACCCCTTGAGGTGCTCGATGGCCTCGGGCGTGGCCAGGCCGGCGTAGGTGCCTCGCAGCTCGGGGGAGATGGAGGGGTGGGTGGCGGTGAAGCCCTTGACGTGGACCTCATAGACGACGGTCTCGTGCCAGGGGGTACGGGGATGGCGGTCGTGGGCCCAGTCGAAGTACGGGATGGGCACCACCGACTTGCCCACGTAGGAGGCACTGTCCAACTCGTTGGCGGCGCCGTCGGGATCGCCGAAGGTGTAGCCGAAGACGGCCTCGTCCCAGTTCGTCCCTCCGTCGACCGCCTTGGCGTAGGGGTCGAGCAGGAGCTTGTTGGGGTTGCAGCGGTGCCCGGCGGCCAGGTCGCGGGGCCCGTGCACCCGGTAGCCGTAGCGCTGGCCGGGGCCCAGGTTGGGCAGGTAGCCGTGCCAGCACAGGGCTGATACCTCGGGGAGGTCTACGCGGGTCTCGGTGCCGTCGTCGTCGAACAGGCACAGCTCGACGCGCTCGGCCACCTCGGAGAACAGTGAGAAGTTGGTGCCCATCCCGTCGTAGGTGGCCCCGAGGGGGTAGGGCTCGCCGGGCCAGATCTTCATCGACATCGCAGCGACGCTACAGGAGCACTGCCGAGATCGGCACGGTCGGTCGATGCTGGTTCAGCGGCCCCGGCGAGGAACTTCCTCGTGCGACGCCACCTGGTCGACACCTTGGACCAGCCGCTCCAACAGGTCGGCCAGCGACGACCGATCGGCGTCGGAGAAATCAGCGAGGATGGCCTCCATGGCGGCGCGCCGGCGCTGTAGGAGCTCGGAGTGCGCCCGCCGGCCCGCAGGGGTCAGGGCGACCTGTTGGACCCGGGCATCGTCCTCGGCCTCCTCGGCTCGGTGCTGGCCGGAGCCGCCCAGGACATGCTCCAGCTCATCGTCTTCCGGGGCGTCCAGGGCATCGGTGGCGGCGGGCTCATGGCCATGGCCTTTGCCATCATCGGCGACGTCGTCTCGCCCCGGGAGCGAGGCCGCTACAGCGGCTACCTGGGTGCGGTGTTCGCCCTGGCCAGCGTGGCCGACCCTCTGCTCGGGGGGTACTTCGTCGACAACCTGAGCTGGCGGTGGGTGTTCTACGTCAACCTCCCCGTGGGCCTGGTGGCCCTGGTCGTCACGTCCAGCGTGCTGCGCCTGCCTTTCGCCACCCGCCGCCACCGCGTCGACCTCGAGGGCGCCGCCCTGCTGGTGGTTGTTCCGGGACCGCATCTTCACGGTGAGCTCGATGCTCGCCTTCCTCATCGGCTGCGCCATGTTCGGCGCCATCGTCTTCCTCCCGCTGTTCCTCCAGGTGGTGACGGGCGCCTCGGCCACCAACTCGGGCTTGTTGCTGTTGCCCCTCATGGCCGGGCTCATGGCCACCTCGCTCGGCTCCGGCCGCGTCATCACCCGCACCGGGCGCTACAGGGCGTGGCCCGGCCAGCAGCTTCTTCCGCTCCATGGGCGGCGCCGCCATCGAGGGGGCCGGCGAGCGCATTGCTGCAGCCCTGGAGACGGGGACCGACCCCGACAACCCGCCGGAGTTGGTGTTGCGGCGATAGCACGGAGCGGCTGTCAAGCTTCGGGTTCGTCTGGTTGGCCGAGTCTGCTTCTCACCCGTACCATCCGCTCAGGCGGCACTGGGCTGCCATCAGGGGGTGGTGACCACATGGCCACGTTCACGTGGACCAACGAAAGCTCAGTGCAGGTGTCGGCCGATTCCAGCGTGCACCCGATCTCGGCCGAGATCCGTGGCCTTCGGGGCGAGGCGACCTGCGAGGTGGTCGACGGGGTGCTCGTCCCCGGCCCCGGTGCGAACGGTTGGATCGAGGGCGACGTGGCCCAGCTCGAGACGGGCAAGAAGCTCGAGGACATGGCCCTGCGCAAGCAGATCGACGCCAAGCGCCACCCCACCGTCCGCTACCAGGTGAGCAGCATCGAAGGTGCCGGCGGCAACCTCAAGATCAGCGGCGCCTTCACCTTCCACGGGGAGACCCGTGAGTTCACCGAGGAGTGCCAGGCCCGCTTCGACGGCGGCCGCCTCATGGTCGACGCCAGCCACGTCATCGACATCCGGGACTTCGGGTGCAAGCCCTTCAAGGTCCTGACCCTGTCGATCCAGCCCGAGGTGACGCTGAAGCTCCGGCTGGTGGGCGCCGAGAGTGGGGCCACGTCCTCCTCCGCGGGCTGGGGCTGACGCTCGCGGCCTTGGGTTCGTCCGGCTGACCCTCGTTCTATCGGCGCTGACAATCGGGGCACCAGTACGTGCCGCGGCGGTCCTCGCCCTGCCGGGCCCAGGCGATCGTCGTGGCGCAACGACGGCACGGTAAGCCGGCTCTGCCGTAGACGGCCAGTCCTCCCTCGAGGGTGACCCGGTCGGGTCGGTCGAGGTTGGCTCGGAGCTGCTCGGAGGCAGTGGCCAACAGCCGCTGGCGCTGGTCGCCGGTGACCTCGACGATGGGGGTGGACGGATGGAGCCGGCAGGCGAAGCACGCCTCGCTCTTGTAGACGTTGCCCACTCCGGCGGCGACACGCTGGTCGAGCAGGACGTCGATGACAAGCCGCGACGGGGGGCTGAAGCGGTCGATGCGCCGCACGGCCTCATCGAGGTCGGGGTTCGGCCGGCACAGGTCGGGGCCGAGGTGATCGGTGCCGATGCCGTCGTGGCCATCGATCAGCTCCACGATCGGGGCGGCGAAGCACACCGCCACCCAGCCCTGGTCGTCGCCTGCGCGGGGCCCGACCTCGACGACGGCACGAGCGGCTGTCGGTTGCTTGCGCCACCGCTCGCCCGGGCGGTACAGGTGCCAGCTCCCGCTCATGCGCAGATGGGTGCGCAGGATGCGCCCGTCGTCGAAGTGGATCAGGCAGTGCTTGCCCCGGGCCTCAACCCCGGTCACCACGGTGGTCGGTGGGAAGGGCTCGTAGGAGAGCCGACGGGCCTCGAACCGGACGAGCACCCGCCCGGCGAGGGCCCGGTGAAGCGCCCGGGCGGTGCGGAAGATGGTGTCGCCCTCAGGCACCGCCGTAGCTCGCCTGGGTCAGGTGAAGCGGACCAAGGCGAAGGCCAGAGAGGCCATCGTCATCACGATCGTCACCAGCCCGAAGACCACGAACTTCGTCTGAGCGTTGAGCTCTTGGCGGAAGGCGGCGAGCAGCTCGTTCTTCAGGGACTGGAGCTTCAGCTCGACGGACTCCTTGAGCCCCTCGAGCCGCTCGTCGACCCGGGCGAACTGCTCGTCGACCCGACTGAAGCGCCCGTCGAACCGAGCCTCGACCTGGTCGAACCGCTGGTTCATCCTGACTTCGAGGGACTCGACATCGGCCTTCGTGGCTACGTCGGCCCCACCGACCGGGGGCAGGTGCTCGATCAACGTGGCCGCATCGTCGGGGCCGAGCACGTCCTCGAGGTGGTTGAAGAGCTGGTGACGAGATCGTTCATCGACCGGCATGGTGCCTCTCCTGGATGTTGCGAAATGATCCGGGAAGCGTGCAGCCCGCGTTCCGAGGCGATGGAGAGAGCGTACCTGGAGCCTTCCGGCGCCTCCACCGGAGGCTGCTCGCCTACTGCAAGGTCAGGCCCCGGTAGCCGTCGACGAAGCCGGCGGCTCGGAGCTGTCCGGCCACCGATGACTCGACCACCGGGAGCCCGTCGGCCTTGGCTACGACCAGCCGGCGCAGGCGCCCGTCCTTGACCAGCGCCACCAAGCCGTCGACCCAGGCCGGCGTGTGGGAGGCGGCGGGGAAGGTGAGCAGGCTGCGCCCGCCCCGCTCCAGGTAGGCCACGGCCTCACCGCCGACCAGTACGACGTAGGCGCCTGCGGCCCGAGCCGGGCGTCCCTGCGACGGGGGCCAGGCCAGGGCGGCGCCGTAGGGGTTGGCCGGGTCGATGGCGGCCAAGGTCAGGGGCGGGGGGAGCGAGGCCATGTTCCCACCCCCGACGCCGGAGCGCTCGCTGCGTAGGCGGTCGACGGCCCCGGGCAGGGCGAACTGGGCCGCCCCCAGCCCGGCCACGAAGTAGCCCCGTCGCACCGACCCCGCCTCCTCCATGGCCTTGAGCACGCCGTACACGGCGGCAAAGCCGCCCTCTGCTCCTTCGGCCAGCACCGCCTCCCGGGCCACCACGCCGTAGCGCTCGAGCAGGGCGTTGGCCCGGGCGTGAGCCCGTGCGGTCGGGGTGGGAGCGGGCTCCAGCAGGGGCGCCACCAGCGACCACCGCCCGGCTCCCGAGGGGGGGCCGAGGCGGCTGAGGCGACCGGGTCGGGGACGACCGGTGCGACGGCTGCGTCGGGCCGCTCCACCCAGGCTGGCCCGGAGTGGGGCCAAGCTGTCGTTGGTCACCTCGCCCGCCCAGACCAGGTCCCACAGGGCGTCGAGAACCACCTTTTCGTCGGCGGTGCCGACCGCCCGGACGAGGTCGGGCCAGAACGATGCTCCCCGCTCGGCCAGCCCGTCGCGCAGCCGCTGGTGGATCTCTCCGTCGGATCGGCTGTCGTCACCCGCCAGCAATGGTGACGGGGCGAGCAGGGGGACGAGGTCACGCCGGTACAGCGCCACCCGACCGTCGGTGGCCCCCAGGCGCCCGGCTCCCAGCCACACCACCTCGCCCGAGGCGCAGAGCTGGTCGAGATCGGCGCGGCGGTAGCCCTCGATCCGGGCCGCGAGCACGTCGTGCTCCAGCACCGAGGCGGGCAGGGCCACGCCTTGGAGGCGGCCTATGGCGTCGAGCAGGGCTTCGAGGCCCCGCCAGTGTTGGCCCACGCCGTGCCAGGCGGGCAGGAAGCGCACGAGGGTGGCGGCGTCGACGGGCTCCACCTCCCGGCGCAAGGCCGCCAGGGAGCGCCGCCGTAGCACCCGCAGGACCTCGGTGTCGCACCACTCCCGTTGGTTTCCGTCCGGTCGGAACTCGCCGAGGACGACCCGGTCGTCGCCGGCCAGGCGGGCCAGGGCCTGCTCGACTCGCTCGGTCGTCGCCCCGAGACGCCGGGCTACGTCGGACGCGTGGAAGGGGCCGTTGGTCCGGGCGTAGCGGGCGACGAGGCCGTCGAGGGGGTGCTCCACCGGCTCCAGGAAGGCCGCCGGCAAACCGGGGGGCACGGGTACACCCAGCC
>JALZNY010000323.1 GCA_030857525.1 Actinomycetota bacterium | reverse complement strand
CGACTCGGTCGAGGCTCTGGCCCTGGCGTCCGCCCGGGCTGGGGGTTGTCGGGTGGAGCGCCATCCCCTCGCCAAGGAGCACACCGACTTCGAGCTGGCCTTGTTGGCGGCCCGAATCTGGGGCGCGACACGCGTTCTGGTGGTGGGAGGCTACGGCGGTCGCCTCGACCACCTGCTGGCCAACGCCTTGGTCCTGGCCGGGGCCAGCACCGCAGGCATGCATGTGGAGGCCCTCATGGGACCGGCCCGACTCACGGTGGTGCGCCCGGAAACCGTGGCCGAGCTGTCCGGCGAGGCCGGACAGCTCGTGACCCTGCTGGCGTTGGGCGGCCCTGCCCAGGGGGTGCAGACCCACGGACTGGGCTACCCCCTGATGGACGAGGACCTGCACCCGGGGTCAACCCGGGGCGTCAGCAACCACTTGCTGGGGACGAAGGCGACGGTAGGCCTCCGAAGCGGGGTGCTGCTCGTGATCTGTCCCGGCGAGCTCGTTGACCGAGAGGCGCCCGAGCGGGCCGGGAGCAGATCCGAGCGCCGGTGATCAGCGGTTCTGCAGCTCCCGAGCCGCCACGCGCTCCTGAACGGTGAGCCGCCGGCCGGCGGCGGGGCTCGCGGGAGCACCGGTACCGGTCTCGACAGGCGCAGGCGGCGGGGAGGAGCCGGCGGTGGCCGACGAGGAGGCGTAGGCCTCGGGCGGAGCCTGCCCGCCGACCTCCTTGATGCGCTCGGCGGCCTCGCGCTCCAAGTCTTCGCGCCGGTCGTGCCGGTCGGCTCGGGACAGCTTCTTCAACAGGTTGTTCATGACGAAACCTCTTCTTGCGGGGGGTGGGGAGCGAGGCGCTCGGGGCCAGGCACTGCGTTGGCGGCAGCGCCGGTCTTGTCGTACGACCGCGCCTCAAAGAGGATCCTACTGGTCACCCACGCATTGGGCAGCAGGTTTGTGTAGGACCCCGCTAGCCCCGTGGCAGAGCGTCGGGAGGAGGCCCGAGGTCGAACCCAGTCATGACCAGCCCCTTTTCGATGCTGTTTCGCTCGGTGATGGTGAGGCGGCGCCGGCCCAGCACCATGTCGAGCTCGGGGTGGGGCACCCCGATGGCCTCGGCCGCCAACACCAGGGCCTGGTCGTAGTCCCACGCGGCGGCGTGCCACTCACCGGGAGTGGTGGGCAAGTCATCGCCATAGCCGCCCAGGCGGGCCCGCAGGGCCTTGAGCTCGGTGGCCACCTTGGACCTTCCCTGGGTCCCCCCTGCCGGCGCCGCACGTGGTGCGGCAACACGTTTGGCCACGAGGGGACGTTGGCGCCTCGGGTTCATGGCCTCATCCTCCCACCAATCGGCAACCCGGGTCCATGCCCTTACACCGTCTGGTTGGCCAACGCCAGGTGGTGTTGCGACCACCGCCGGAGGTTGGACAGCTTGCGTTGGTCGAGAACCTCGCAGGTCCAGCCCCAGTGGATGGCCACCCAGTCGCCCACCGTCACCTCGTCGGCGAAGCCCCGGTCGGAGATCGAGCGCAGCACCCGGGCGTCGACCGCCTCCCCGAGGGCCAGCTTCCCCTCAGGGGACAGGACGAGCGGCTGGCGCCGCACCACCAGCTCCGTACCTTCAACTGCGCCCACCTGGCCCCAGCTGATCCGACAGCTCTCCATCGTGGCCATGGCGATGCCCTCGTGCTCGAGGTGGCGGTAGACGTCGAGCACGTGGAACAGGTGGTGGGGGCGGGCGCCCTGAGGGGGCTTTTGCAGCACCTGGTCGCGCACCCGGCCGGTGAGCTGGCGGCCGAAGCGCTCGTCGAGCGAGCGGTACAACGCGGCGGCCTCGACGTGCTCGAGCAGCTCGTTGCCCAGCCAGTAGGCCTCCACCACCCGGGCGTCGAAGGGGTCGGCGAGGTGGTTGGCGGCGGCGATGGTCTGCAGGTAGGGGAAGGCGCCGGTGAACTTGGCCAGCATGGGCGCCAGGCGCTGGTCGGATTGGCCGGCGGCGGCGTGCTCGAAGAGCACCTCGTGCTCGTTGCCCCCGCAGTAGCCGAGGTGGTTGGGCATGAAGGCGTAGCGGATGAAGTCCAACAACCCCGAGGAGTGAGTCGCCACCAGAGGCACGCGGACAGCTTACGACCCGCCCTCCAGGAAGCGCAGGGCCTCTTCGGCCGCCCAGTAGCCGCACATGCCATGCACGCCCCCACCTGGCGGTGTCGACGCCGAGCACAAGAAGAGACCTGGTGACGAGGTGCGATGGGGGTGGGACGAGACGACCGGGCGAAACACGAGCCGGAGCCCGGCCGTGGACCCGCCGGCGATGTCGCCTCCCACGCAGTTCGGGTTGTAGGCCTCGAGCTGGTCGGGACCAGTGACCGCCCGGGCCAGGACGATGTCGGCGAAGCCAGGGGCGAAGCGCTCCAGCTGGGCCTCGATGGCTGCGGTCATTTCAAGTGTGGAGCCGGCGGGGACATGGCAGTAGGCCCACAGAGTGTGGCGCCCGGCCGGGGCCCGGCTGGGGTCGACCAGCGATTGCTGGGCGACCAGGACGAAGGGGCGCTCGGGGTGGCGACCCCTGGCCACCTCGGCCTCGGCGTGGGCGACCTCGGCCATGGTTCCCCCGACGTGCACGGTCCCGGCTCGCCGGCAGGCCTCGTCGGTCCAGGGGACGGGACCGTCCAGGGCGTAGTCGATCTTGAACGAACCCGGGCCGTGGCGGAACCGGGCCAGACGCCTGCGGTAGCGGTCGTCCAGCCGGCGTCCTGCGATGCGGGCCAATGCCGCCGGAGTGGTGTCGAACAGGA
>JALZNY010000322.1 GCA_030857525.1 Actinomycetota bacterium | reverse complement strand
GGTGAGGTCGGCGCCCCGGGCGGAGCCCACCCACAGGCCAGTCCCGTCGGGGGTGAAACCGTAGACGTTGCCGCCGTCCTCGTTGGCGTAGACGGTGAGGGTGCGGAGCTCCTCATCCTCGCTGGTGCGCACGAGGATCTCGGTGTCGCCCGCCGGGGTCTGGGCCGAGGCCGCCAGCAGGCGCCCGTCGTTGTCGGTGTGCCAGCCCCCGATGTTGCCCGGGTTCTCGGCCACCAGGTCGAGAGCGCCGCTGACCAGGTCGAGGCGGTGCACGTCGAAGCTCTGCGGGTCACGCCGGTTCATCGTCACCAGGACGTGGGTGGGGTCGTCGTGGGGCACGTCGACGATCCCGGCCCGCACGTCGTCGAACGGGGTGAGGTCGACCGAGGCGTCGTCGGGGCGGGTGAGGTCGGCGGCGTAGACGTGGAAGTTCTCGTTGCCCCCCTGGTCCTGGGCGTAGAGGATGCGAGAGGAATCCCGGCTCCAGGAGTGGCCCCGGATGCCCCGGACGTGGTCGTGGGTGACGCAGGCGTCGTCGTCGGCGCCCACGGTGCGCACCCACACGTTGAGGCGGCCCTCCTCGGGCGCGAGGTACGACAGCCGGGAGCCATCGGGGCTGATCTTGGCCCCGGCCTTCTCGGGGTTGTCGAAGAAGTGCTCGAGGGGGATCAGGGGAGCAACGGGCACGGAGGTCTCCGGTTCTCAGGGGGAGGGGCTGCCGCTACGAGGGCGCCAGGTCTGCGAGACTACGGAAGAACTGGGAGCGGGGCATGGCTGTGCACCCGGTAGCGGCGGCGGCCTCCAGTGTGGCCCGGTCGACGTGAGACCCGAAGCCCACCACCCGCACGCCGGTGGCCACCAGGGCGGGCAGCATCTCGATCACCCCGGGGCGCTCCAGGTCGACCACTACCGCCTCGGCCCCGGCGGCGGCCTCGGCCAGGGCGTGGAGGCGGGTCACGAAGGTGGTGGCCGGTGCGCCGGCGCTGATGCGGGAGCGGTCCATGAGGTCGGGGACGTAGGCCACTACCGCCATCAGCCGGGCCTGTCCCGTCGTGGCGGCCGATGACGGGCCAGGTGGGCCTGGGCCTTGGCCGCTCCCCAGGCCAGCCCCACATCGGCCAGGGAGGGATCGAGGTCGGCGAAGGTGCGGGGGGCCAAGCCGTAGCGGTCGTCGGGAAAGTGCTCCTCGTCGTAGTCGTCGCGCACGACGGGGGGCACCCCGGCCCTGGCCAGGACCTCGGTGGGGAAACGCACGGCACCCCGCAGGATGGCCAGGGGGTTGGTCCACTGCTCGTCGAGGTCGGTGGCCAGCAGCCGGCGGAGGTCGGCGCCCACCTCCTCGGTGGCCCGGTGGCCGGCGGCGGTGGCGGCGCGCATCGTGTCGGGGTCGGGGCTGCCGGCCCACTCGCTCAGGCGCTGGCGGACCGAACGCTCCACCCACGCCCCCATGACCCCCTCGACCGACGCGGCCAGCCGATTCGACATCTCGTCGAGCGCCCGCTCTGGGCTCCTGGTTCCCCCCATGCCTGCCATGCTTGCCCACATGCGGCCCCGGCGCATCCCTCCTGCCCCGGGCCAGGAGTCGGTGTGGGACTATCCCCGGCCACCCGCCGTCGAGCCGGTGATGGCCCGGGTGCGGGTGGTCCTGGCCGGCGTCACCATCGCCGAGTCGACCTCGGCCCTACGGGTGCTCGAGACGAGCCACCCACCCAACTACTACCTCCCGCCCCACGACATCATCTTCGGTCACCTCGAGGCCGGCGCCCGTCGCTCGTTCTGCGAGTTCAAGGGATTGGCCCACTACTGGTCCGTCGTGGTCGGCGACCGTCGGGAGGTCGACGCGGCCTGGAGCTATCCCTCCCCGTCGCCGGGCTACGAAGCGCTGGCCGATCATGTGGCCTGCTACGCCGCCCGGATGGACGAGTGCTGGGTGGGCGACGAGCGGGTCACTCCCCAGCCCGGAGGCTTCTACGGCGGTTGGGTCACCTCGGCCGTGGTCGGGCCCTTCAAAGGCGTCCCCGGGTCTATGGGCTGGTGAGGTATCGCGTCGCTCAGGGGTCGCCTTCCAGGCGGCGCAGCAGGTAGTCGGGTACCCGGTCGAGGGTGCAACCGAGGCGCACGGCGCCTTGCACCACCTCGCCCTCGAGCGTGCAGGGGAAGAAGTCCCGGCCCGGGAGGGGGACCGAGACGTCGGGGAGGGGACCGAGGTCGAAGCGCACCTCGCCCTCGGCCACCTCGACATCGCTGCCGGCGCTCTGGCCGGCCACCGTCGCCTCGGCTCGGCCCGGGGTGAGGGTCAGCTCGATCCCCTCGAGCGGCAGCGCCTCCTCCAGATCGGCCTCGGTGATCACCGCCGTCAACTCGCCTCCTTCGATGCGCTCGAGGTCGACCTCTCCGTCGAAGAGGGCCCGGCGGGCAACCTCGATGCCTGTCGCCTCCACCTCGACCCTGTCGATGGTGAGCTCGGGCCGGGCCACCTCCTCGAGGGTCACCACCAGGCGCTGCACCTCACCCGTGACCAGGCCCTGGGCCACGACGGGGAACCCGTCCAGCTCGGCCCGCACCGACTGAGCTTCGGGCACCCGGGTCGCCACCCGCTCGGCGATGGCCTCCTCGATGCGGGGCGGAACCACCACCTCGGCTGCCACGACCACGACGGCCGCCACCACGACGAGCAGGACCAGGAAGCGGATCATTGGGCGTCGTTCACCGGGCGGGCGTCTGGGACGGGTTTCATGGGCTGGTCGTCGGCCCTCCCTGGGTTCTGACCCCTGGATCGGGGGTCAGAAC
>JALZNY010000321.1 GCA_030857525.1 Actinomycetota bacterium | reverse complement strand
GCTGGACTCGTCGGGGTCGGTCATGGGACCGGGATACCCGGCTTCGGGTGCGCCGTCAACGTGAGGAGGGCGGTGCAGGGCGGTCCAGGGGAGGTGATCCATGAAGACCCAGGCCCGGCGGTGGATCGAGGTGGGTCCCATGGCCGCCAGGGCCAGCTTGTGGCGGGGGCAGGGGTAGCCCTTGTTGAGGTCGAAGTCGTAGCCGGGGAAGTGCTCGGCCTCGGCTCGCATGATGCGATCGCGAGAGACCTTGGCCAGGATCGAGGCCGCGGCCACGGTCAGGCATACCGCGTCGGCCCGCACCAGGCGCTGGATACGGCGCCCACCCCCCACGAAGTCCCAGTTCCCGTCGATCACCACGTGGTCCGGCTCGAGGCCGAGGCCGTCGATGGCCCGTCGGGCAGCCAGGCGCTGGGCGTCGGCCATGCCGAGCGCGTCGCACTCCTCCTGGCTGGCGTGGCCCACCGCCCAAGCCCGGCACCATGAGGCGATGCGGTCGAACAGCGCCTCGCGCTCGACCTCGGTCAACAGCTTGGAGTCCCGGACCTTGTAGACCCGCCGGTCCCGCGGCAGCACGGCCGCACCGACGGTGAGGGGCCCGGCCCAAGCCCCCCGCCCGACCTCGTCGACGCCCACCACCACATCCCGGCCGTCCGCCCAGAGGGCACGCTCGATGTCGAGCGACGGTGCACTGCGCTTGAGGGCCCGGCGCAGGACAGGTGCGCTGACTGCCACCGAGCGGAGCGTAGCGACGCCGGGCCCGTCGGTCGTCGATGTCAGGACCGTCACGCCGTCGACGGATCCCCGAAGAGGGTGGGCCGGACGGTGTCGTCCGGTTCGGCGCCGGGTGGGGCGGTGTCGCCCGACGGCGGATCGGGACCGGAGGTTCCAGAGCCGTCGCTGCCCTTCCAGGTGCGAAGGCAGCGCTGGCGGTGCAGTCGAGCGCCTCGCTCGTCGGGGTCCTCCACCCGGGCCTTGGTGCGGGCGCACTCGTCGCGCAGGTCCCGCACCCCCCGACGCTTGGCCGTGGTCAACAGCCGAGACTCAGCGGCGGGATCGGCCGAGGCGGCGTCGGTGATGGCCTCGGCCTGGGGACCTGACAGCGCCCCTTGGGCCAGGGCGGCATCGGTGGCTGGAAGGCCTGTGCTTGTGCCTCCACCCCATCGCTACCCAACATATGTACGTAGTCTGCGCATTCTCAATGTTGTCAAGGGATTTGGAGAGATTCTTCTGCTCATCGCAAGAAAGAGTCCCGCCCAGTCAGGTCAGGCTGAAAGTCGACCGGCCACCCGTTCCGCCACCGTGCGCACGTCGTCGGGAGGCATCGGGTCGGGGCTGTCGGCCAGGATGACGAGGGTGACCGCCCGCTCCTCCTGAAGGGCCAGGAGCTCGAGGTGAATCGACAGCATGCCGTCGGCATCAGCGGCGCTGAGTCGGGCCTGGTGGGCGGCTGAGCGCCCCCCGGCGTCGAGGCCGCCGACGAGGTTGGCGACGTGGCCGAGCAGCGTGGCGGCACCGTGCTCGGGGTCGACCTCGGCGGCCATGCCCGCCACGAAGGCGGTGGCGAAGCGTTCGTGGGCCAACGTGGCGAAGGCGATCTCGGCCGCCGCCTCCGACGAGAGGACCCACGCCACCGAGTAGGCCAGGGCGTGCTTGCGCGTGAAGCGGTCGGACTCCGCCGACGCAGTGACGTCGGGGTCGGGGAACCCGGCCAGGCAGGCATCCAAGAGGTCCTCGCCGTGTACCACCTCGGCCGCCGACATAGGGGCGGGCACCGCTTCCCAGCCGGCGCCCGGCAAGTCAAAGGCCCGCAACACGATCCGCTCGGCCCCCCCGGCGTCGGTCGCACGCAGTGCCATCGTGAGCCGGCTCGACTAGGCGCTGACGGCTGGCGCCGGCTTCGGGGCCGGCGGGGGGATGAGGCGGGGGGCGTCGACGGCGGTGGCCGGCCAGCGCTTGCGACTCTTGACGCTGAGCTTGCGCAGCAGGGTGATGGCGCCAGGGTCGTCGTCGCCGGGGCGACCGATGAGGCTGCCGTCCTCGAGCATGCGGATGAGGATCTCCCGGCCCAACTCAGTACGCACGATGGTGAGCGTCCAGTCGGCGAAGGCGCCGATGCCACCGGTGGAGATGTCGGCGTGTTCGGCGGCGAAGTCGGGACAGGACGTGCACCCCTCCCGCGTCCAGGCGTGGCACTCCTTGAGGGGTACCTCGTGGTAGTCGCCGTTGCGCATCCAGATCTGGAAGACCCCCTTGATGTTCATCTTGGCCATGTCCTGCTTGCGTAAGCCGTACTTCGCCTCGAACAGCTCGGGGAAGATGGCGTCGTCGAAGGTCTTGGAGCACAGCAGCCCGACGTTGAGGGCAAAGCGCCGGGCCGGCTTTCCCGCCTTGCGCACGCTCATCACGGGAGGGACCGAGCTGTGGCAGCTCATGCCCACCAGGGCGAGCTTCTCGGCGCCTCCGGCCACCGCCTCGTCGTAGGCCATGGGCGTGGCCGAGTAGGTGTAGCGACTGCCGGCCGCAGCCAGGACCTGCTCCCGGGTGGTGGCCACGCCCGGCACCGCCTTCCACGAAGACCCGTCGCCCTCCAGGTACGAGACGAGGGCGGCGTCGATGTAGCCGTGCTCCAGGCACCAGATGAGCAGGGCCGACACCAGGCCACCGTCCTGGCCCAGCTCGTGCACGTAGTCGTCGCTGGCCCGGGCCAGGATGATGTCCTTGGAGATACCGTCGACCTCCTCAGGGCGGCGCACCCGCTCAAAGAGGTGGGTGTCGATCTCGGTCTCCCAGG
>JALZNY010000320.1 GCA_030857525.1 Actinomycetota bacterium | reverse complement strand
GAGCAGCTTGCGGATGTCGTAGAGCGGGTCACCTTTCCACCCGCGGTGCTCGAGGGTGGCCTGCTGCACGCGCTGGCGGGTGCGGGTCACCGCCTGGTTGGCGAGGTGGGATCGGACCGGGGCGCCGTGACGCTGTCTCCAGCGGTCGGTTTCCCCGGCCCGTCCCCCGAACCGGACGTGCGGCTTCCACCGCATCCGGCTCTCCACGAGCCCGTGCCGGTTGGCTATGCGGCCTTGGTCGTCATCCCGTCCCATGGCGTGGGGATCGCCGCGCCGCGGTAGCGGTAGCGGGTCACCGGCACTGCTCGACAGTCGAACAGGGCCATGCCGTCGTGCTCGGGCCACCACCTGTTGGCCAGGTAGCGCCGTCGCAGCCACTTCCAGTTGGCTCGGCGATGCTTGCGGCGAAGCCAGGCGACGACCCGCAGCCAGGTGAACTGGTGCAGGTAGGCGAAGGTCGCTTTCGACACGCCGTGCCGGAAGTAGTTGGTCCACCCTCGCAGCACCGGGTTGAGCCGGCGCAGGAGGGTGGAGAGCGGGTGGTTCGTGCCCTGCGTGGTGATCGTCTTCACCTTGGCCATGATCGAGGCAAGCGCCTTCTTCGATGGCCACGTGTAGACGAACGCCTTGTTCGAGCCCCGCTTGGTCTGCCGCTGGATGCGGAAGCCGAGGAAGTCGAACCCCTCGTCGATGTGGACGGTCATCGTCTTCTCCTCCGACAGGCGCAGGCCCATGGTGGAGAGCACCGCTGCCACCTCGTCTCGCAGGCCCAAGGCGTGCGCCTCGGTGCCCGACACCATCACCACGAAGTCGTCCGCGTAGCGCACCAGGCGATACGTGGCTCCTCCGTGCTTCCGGCGGGTCTCCCGTCGAGATCGGGTTGCCATGTCACGCTGCCACGCCTCGGCGAAGTGGTCGTCGAGGACCGACAGGGCGATGTTGGCCAGCAGCGGCGAGAGGATGCCGCCTTGGGGTGTGCCCATCTTGGTGTCCCTGGTGACGCCGTCCTCGGAGAGGACACCGGCAGCCAGGAACGCCTTCACCAGCAACACGACACGCTTGTCCCCGATCCGGTCTCGCACCCGGCCCATGAGGGCCGGGTGGTCGATCTCGTCGAAGCACGCCTTGATGTCACCTTCCAGCACCCACTCGTAGGAGTTGGTGGCCAGCATGTGGATCTCAGCGATGGCGTCATGCGCCCGGCGGCCGGGACGGAACCCGTAGGAGCACGGGTGGAAGTCCGTCTCGAAGATGGGCTCGAGGACCAGCTTGAGGCTGGCCTGCACGACCCGGTCCCGGGCGGTGGGGATGCCCAGCGAGCGCAGCTTGCCGTTCGCCTTGGGGATCATCCGTTGCCGCACGGGCAGGGGCTGGAACCGGCGAGCCTTCAGCTCCTCCCGCAGCACGGTGAGGAACCTGGACTCGTCGGCGCCGATGGAGCGGGGAGTGACCCCGTCCACCCCAGCCGAGCGCGCCCCTCGATTGCCCCGCACCCGATCCCACGCCACCGTGAGGAAGGCGGGATCGGCCACGAGGTTGAACAGGTCATCGAACCGACGATCAGGGCTGTCGGTCGCCCACTGGTGCAGCTTGGCCTGGGTCCCCAGTACCTTCGCCTTCGCCTCATCGAGGGTCGGCCAAAGCGCGTCGGTGTTCACCAACGACCTCCTGGCATGCCAGCAACCTCACTGCGGACTCGCTGGACCCCTTCGCCATGTGACCGGCTTTCCCGGCCTCGGACTACTACGGGTCCTCCGCCCCACCCCGGGGCCCTCAGCCGACGGTGAGCCTGCCCGCCGCCGCCCTGGCCGGGCGGCGGGAAGGGCGACCCCGGGATGGTTCCCACGTTCACCATGTGCCGGTTGATCGGATCGGCGTCCAGCTCTGCCGCTGCAGCCTCGCCGCCGGGTACGCCGCAGGCATTCCCCGACAGCCTCCCCACCGGCGTGAATGCCCGGCTTCGGAGTCGCCTCCCTCGTTCGTACAGGTCAGCGCGCACTGCTGCCCGGCCCGCATCCACCAGGTTGGAGCCGGTTCCACACTTGAGCGGGTTCAACCACTGGTTCACTCTCGTTACGCCTCTCGATCTCGCTTGCCGAGCCCGAACCGTCTGGCAGTGCCGGCCCGTCTCGTCGTTGTCAGGGCTGCTTCCCGCCCTCCCCTGCACCTCCAAGGTCAGGCTGCCCTCAGCTTCACCAGCCTGCTGCGACAGGCCGGAACGGCGGGTCTCTCACCCGCCCCGGAACACATGGCGCCTCGTGGCGCACGCGGACGACGTGGAACGGGTCGACCACGATCGTCACGTCCGCCAACGGGCTCGAACGCAACGTCACCGGGTCGGGGTTGACCACCGCGGACCGGTAGCCCTCGTGCGGGTCGACCGACACGACCTGCACGTGAGCCAACCAGGACAAGGGGACCGTGGCCATCCACGCCCGCAGCTGAGCGGCGTCTCGGCCCTCGAACACGTCCAGGATCTGACCGGTCCCAACGTCGACCACCGCGGTCACGAACCGTCGGCGACGCCGCCGATGAGCCGGCTGCATCACCGTCTCGTCGAAGCCGACCATCTCCGTCGGGCCCACCCGGGAAGAGTCTTCGACGCGTGCCAGGCCGACGCGTTCGACCGCAGCCCACACCGTGGACCACGACACCCCGAAGCCCCGAGCGATCGACGCCGGGGTCCCCTCGATGGCCGTCACCCGGTCACACGCCCACACCTCCGCCCGGGTGGTGAGCACCCGGCGCGGCGCAGCCAGGCCGGCCTGCTCGGTCCACGTCTTCGCCGGACAGTCACCGTC
>JALZNY010000044.1 GCA_030857525.1 Actinomycetota bacterium | reverse complement strand
CTTGGACGCCAGCCCGGGCGGCGGGCGATGCCCCCCACGAGCAGATCACCCAGCACTTCTGCATCCAGGGATGGTCGGGCATCGCCAAGTGGGGCGGGGTATCTATGCAGACTGTAGGGGATTTGGTCAGGCCGCAGCCAGAGGCGAAGTGGGTCGTGTTCTACTCCCTCGGTGACGGCCCGGACGGCGGCGTCTACTACGACGCGCCCCCGATCGATCAGATGAGCTACCACCTCACGATGCTGGCCCAATGACATGAACGGCGAGGCGCTCCCGTACGGACACGGTGCCCCGCTGAGGCTGCGTAACGAGGTCCAGCTCGGCTTCAAGCAGGTCAAGTGGATCAAGGGTGTGGAGTTCGTCGCGGACTTCTCCGATATCGGTGGCGGCTACGGCGGCTACAACCAGGACCACGAGTTCTTCGGCTACCGGCAAGCCATCTAGCTCGCGTGACGCATCGCTGATCGTGGTGGGGGGGGAGATCTCGTCCGGCCACGACCAATGGATCGCAGTAGAATGAGAGATGGATGACCTCGCAGGAGACGGGACCGCCGGAGGGACAGGCCGAAGCGCCGCCGCCCGGGTACCGCCGCCTGGCCGGGCGAGACATGGACGTCCTGCCTCCCCGGGACGATCTCCCCGTCTCCCGGGGGGCGCCGGAACGCAAGCTGGCGAGGATCAACCGCTACCACCGGCGGGCCCGGCTCACCGAGCGTCAGGTGGTGTGTCCCGGCACCCTGGCGCTCACCTTCGAGGTCACTGACGATCAAGCGTTTCACTTCCTTCCCGGCTACTTCATCGCCATCCAGGCCGACGACGAGGACCTCGGCAAGCGACGTAGCCCTTACTGCATCTCGTCGCCGCCCGGCGACGAGCGATCTTTCCGTCTCCTCATCCGCCTGGTCTCCGGGGGCCCCCTCTCGGGCTACCTGGGGCACCTACGCACCGGTGATGTCATCAGCTTCCGGGGCCCGAGCGGCCGTTCGATGGTTCCCAAAGACGCCGAGAGCACGCTGCTCCTCCTCGCCACCGGTGTGGGCGTGGGGCCGTTCCTCTCGCTGTGCCCCCACCTTCTCGAGCAGGGCTACGACGGGCCCATCCGGCTCTTCTGGGGTCTGCGCCTGGTGGACGACCTCTGCCTGGTCGATGAGCTTGAGTACCTCAAGGAGGTCTACCCGAACTTCGAGTACCACATCTCCTTGACCCAGCCCCCTCCAAGATGGAAGGGGCTGCAGGGTCGGCTGAGCGAGAGCGTGCCCGAACGACTCGCCACCTTGGGGGCCACGCGGTACTACCTGGTGGGCAACGGGGCGATGATCGAGGAGTTGAGCGCCGTGCTGTCTGACCTTGGTGTCGACCAGTCCTCGTTGTACCAGGAGGCCTACTTCAACGTCCGCCACCGTCCGGCGTCGTCGACCCTGGGGGAGATCCGGGCTCGCTTCGTCGCCACCGACCTCTTCTCCCCCTACGCCCATCTCGAGGCCGGGTTGTACCTACCCGAGAACCCCACCACCCGGAGACACACGAGGAGCAACCGATCCTGAGGATGTCGAGGTGCCGTCTACACCCCCTGGGGGTATCCTGGACAGGTGACTACGGAGACCGGGACGACGAAGGCCGGGGCGACTGAGAGCACGACGGGGGGATTCGTGCCCGGCTACGAGATGCACAAGGACGCAGTGCAGCGTCGTCTGCGCCGGATCGAGGGTCAGGTCCGTGGCATCCAACGCTTGGTCGACGAAGACTCGTACTGCATCGATGTCCTCACCCAGATCGCCGCGGTCAACCGGGCCCTGCAAGGTGTCGCCGTTGGTCTACTCCACGACCACCTCGGCCATTGCGTGACCGACGCGGTGCGGGCGGGTGACGCCCAGGGCGCGGCCAAGGTAACCGAGGCCACTGCCGCCATCGAACGCCTGCTCAAGGCTTGAGTCAGACGCAGAGCAGGCTGAGGCTGACGCGGCGACGAGGGTTGTCGCTGTTGAGGTCGACCAGCACGATCCGCTGCCAGGTGCCGAGCAGCAGGCGGCCGTCCTGCACCGGGATCACCACCGAGGGGCTGACCAGGGCAGGCAGGACGTGGTCGGCGCCGTGGCCGGTGGCGCCGTGGCGGTGTCGGTAGCGGTCGTCCCTCGGCAGGAGGCGGGTGAGGACCTCCACCAGGTCCTCCTCGGATCCCGACCCCGTTTCGATGAGCGCCACCCCGGCGGTGGCATGGGGGACGAAGACGTTCAACAGGCCGGTGTCACCCACGCCACAGAACGTGGTGATCTCCTCGGTCAGGTCGACAACGGCTTGTTCGGAGGTGTCGACGGTGAGTTCTACGTGTCGCCAGGGATCGCTCGTCGTCGTCACCTCCTCAGCTTGCCATCGCCAGCCGGGTAGCGTGGCACCCCGTGTCACCCCGGATCGCCGTCGAACTGACCAGTGAACGCCCGGACGGAAGCTGGACGTGGCGCGCCGCCGGCGCCCGCCAGCCCAAGGGGGTGCTCGACGGCAAGCTCCTCCCCCCTGGCGCCGGCATCGGCGATGTCCTGCGGGCTGAGGCAGAGATCGACATCGAAGGGATCACCGTCACCACCGTCTTGCCCACCAAGGGCGAACGCCGGGAACCCGAGCGTCTTCCGGTCGTCGGGCCGCCTGGAGAGGAGGCAGTCGACACCACCCAGGCGATCGAGCGGGGCCGACGCACCTGGACGCCAAGTGGTCGATCCGTGGTTCGTCCCGAGCGGTCCGAGCGACCTGATCGACCTGATCGATCCGGGGGCCGTCCCGGCGGCGGCCGCCCGGAGGGGGCCAAGCCGAGCGGAGGTAGGCCAGCCGGGCCCGCACGACCCCGGCCTGATGGGGAAGATCGTGATCGGCAACGTCCGACGCGGCCCCGGCCCGATGGGAAAGCCCCCGAAGGGACGGGGGACGCTGACCGACGTGAGCGCCGTCTCCGTCCGCCCCGGCCCGAGCTGGCCCCCCGGCCCAAGGCCAAGAAGCTACGGCCCCGCCGGATCCACCGCGAGGCGCTGCTGGCCCAGCTGCCCCCCGAGCAGCAGCCCATCGCTGAGCAAGCCCTGCGGGGAGGGATGCCCGCGGTGCGCACCGCGTTGCAGGAGCAGAACGCCGAGGCCCGTCGCGAGGGCAAACCTGAAGCCCCCACGACAGCCGTGCTGGCCATCGCCGAGGCGCTGCTCCCCCGGGTGCGCGTGGCCGACTGGCTCGACCGAGCCGAGGCCGCCCTGGCCGACGTCGAGGAGCTGGCTCTGGCCGACCTGCGTTCGGTCGTGGTCAGCGCCAACGACGTGGCCCGAGAGGAACAGACCCGCGAGCCGGCGGCTCAGCTTCGAGCCGTGCTCGAGCGCCGTACCGAGGTCGAGCAAGCCAGTTGGCAGCGCGACCTGGAGGCATCGCTGCAGAGCGGGCGGGTCGTGCGAGCCCTACGTCTCTCGTCACGTTCTCCTCAGCCGGGTGAGCGTCTGGCTCCCGAGGTGGCCACCCGCCTGGCCGACGCCGCCGGCGCAGCCATGACGGCGGACATCGCCGCCGACCGCTGGTCGACGCTCCTCGACGCTGTCGCCTACTCCGCCGTACGACGGTCGGTCACCCCGGCCGGGGTTCCCGCCGAGCCCGGTGAGGAGCTGCTGGGGCAGGTGCGCAAGCACGCCGGGCGGGTACCCGCCATCGCCAAGCTGTTCGGGATCGATCCCCCACCGGCCCAGCCCGGCCGGCGCACCCCCCGACGACGATCTCCCGGGCTCGACGCAGTTCGAACCGCAGGGACACCAGGCACACCGGTGGGCGCATCTCCCGGCCCCCGACCCCGCCGGATCCCTCCTCCCCCGACGACGGCTGCGCCCGGACCCGAAGCGGGCCCAGCCCCCGGTCCGGAGGACAACGAAGCCCCCGCCGTGCCGCACGCTTCTCCGACAACTCATGAGACGGACACAACGACGCCCGAGACGGACACGACAACGCCCGAGACGCCTTCCGCCTCCTCCTCAGCACCGCCGGAGGAGCAGCAATCCTGACGAGCGGCCGCCTCTCAGGCGATGACGTCTCAGGCGATGATGTCTCAGGCGATGACGTCGAGGATGTCGTGAGCGTGGAGTAGCTCGGCCAGCCCCTCGACCAGCATGAGGTCGGCGACCTCGCTCAGTGGCACCCAGGCGGCTTCGGCGGCGTCGTCACCGGCGCGAGGGACGCTGGGAACGAGGACCTCGACCAGGAAGTCGAAGATCACGAAGTGGTGGCCGTCGCCGATCCGCTCGACCCAGTCGACGAGCGCTCCACACACGCCCTCCAGCCCGGTCTCCTCGGCCAGCTCCCGCACCACGGCCTCGGCCAGCGTCTCCCCCATCTCCACCCGACCGCCGGGCACGGACCAGTGACCCGCCGCCGGGCCCCGGCCACGGCGCACGAGGAGTAGTCGTTCGTCATCGACAGCGATGGCAGCGACGCAGACCTCGGGGCCTTCCGGCATCACTCCCCCACCCCGCCGGCGTCGGCGGCCGCCACTGGCGCCAGCGAGCGGTGGACGACGATGGCCCGGGCGGTGAACCCGAACGTCTCGAAGAAGTTCTTGGTGTTGCGGTTGCCAGGCAAGGCCAGCGCATCGACGCCACAGCACCCGTTTGCCTCGCACCATCCCAACACATGTTCGATCAACGCCTCACCCACCCCCACCTCTCGGGCCTCGGGCTCGACGTAGATGTCGCTGACGACGCCGAGCATCTCCCCGGTGCGCAAGCGCTCGAGCCGAGCCACGCTGTAGCCCACCACAGCCCCGTCGATGGTACCGGCTGTCACCAACTGGGCTGGATCGTCGAGGGCCACCGCCAGCGATGGCAACGACGGTCGAGGACGGCTCTCTCGCCTGGCCCACACCGTTCCCCCCCGGTGCTCGGCCTGCTCGGCTACCGCTTCCTCAGCCAGCGCCGCCAGGCGGGGGAGGTCGTCCACGTTCGCTGCACGTGCCTCCTCGCCCGATCCCGGCAACTACGTAGCCCTGATCTGGGCGACCTTGTTCAAGATGGTCTTGCGACCCCGATGCTCCTCTTCGTAGAAGCGAACAGCTTCGAGCTCCTCGGGCGAGAGGCTCGAGAGGCGGGGCATGACCTGGGAGGCCGAGAGCGAGTCATAGTCGGGGATGGCCAGCGTGACGGCGGCCGAGTCGACGTCACCAGGCAAACCTGGGGCCACCTCCACCGTGGCGGGCGCAGGAGGCCCACCCATCGGGGCGACAGGACCAGCAGGGGCGACCGGAACCATCGGAGCCGGGCTCGGGTCGGTTCCCGGCCCTGGTGGTGTTGTGGACGCCGGCTCGTCGGGCAGGATGCCGAGTTGCTGCAGCGTGACCCGGGCCTGGGACATCGCCCGTTCGACGGCCTTCTCGGCCTGGGACCGACCCTGGGCCACGGCGAGCTGACCCACCATGCGGGCCACGCCAACCTGGGGGTCAACCTGGCGGCGGCCGCGCTCTACCAGGGTAGGTACCAGGTCTCGAGCGGCCACGGCCAAACCCACCGGGGCGTACACCAAGAGATCGAGGGCCTGTTCTAACGGGGTGCGGGTGTCAGTCATCGGCCCATTCTTGCCCCCCGCACCGCAACCGGAAAGGCAGGTCATCTCCCTCAGCCCCCTGACGCCCTCCTGCAGGCTCACCTAGACGCAATCGCGGCACAACAGCAGGGTTTCGTCGGCCAACTGGCTGGGGTGCTTCACCAAAAAGCACGACTGGCAGACGAACTCACCCGGTGCCCGAGGACGGACCTTGCTCGCCTCGCCCTTGTCTTCGGGCTCCAGCGCCTCCTCCTCATCCTCATCGTCGTCGTCGTCGGCCACCACCAGGCGATCCTTGAGGATGGTGTCGAGGTCGGCCTCCACGTCGTCGGGGTCGGGCTCGTCGTCGTCCTCCTCGCCGCTCTCCTCCTCGTCACCCGAGGCTGGCGGCTTGGCCTTGGTCCCCTTGGGTCGGGCCGGCGTCACGACCTCGTCGACGACCACCTCGCCCGCCTCGTCGTCGTCGTCGTCATCGTCATTGGTGTCGTCGGTGTCGTCGGTGTCGGGGAACTCGTCGTCCAGGACCTCGTCGGCGTCCACCAGCACCTCGACGTCGTCGTCGGGCCCCTCGGGGCCCTCGGACTCGTCGTTGAGGTCGTTGTTCGTGAGGTCGTCGGCCATGCGATCCTTCGGGAGAGCGAGCAGGGTTGGTCAGGCGGGAGAACCGGCGCCGGACTCTATCCATTCCCGGGCCAGATGGCCGCACCCGTCACCGATCTGCCCAAATGGGTACGGTCGGTGACGGGTGGGAGGGTGCCCAGCGAGCCGTTGGGGCCGTCGCCCGAGCCGGACCGCCACGTTGAGCCGGAGCTCATTGTGTCGGTCAACCCTGAGACGTTTGCTACTGAGCTGCGCTGGGCCCCTCGGCCCCGGCCCCTCCACCACGCCGAACATGACGAACGACCCGGTGGGAAGAGCTGACCCTTCTTGCCACGATCCAGGCCCAGGTGTCAAGGAGGTGGCGTGGCAGAAAACGTAGCGCTGACCAGCAAGGACGCGCGTCGAGGCTGGTCAGGGCCGAGACAGAAATCCTTGACTACGCTCAGAAGTAGAGGTCACGAAAGGCAAGGACGTCTGCGATGTACGCTCGGGTTGACGGGAAGATCCCCGACGTCTGTACCGCACCCAAGCCCTGGTAGTAGCCGGCCAGGGCCGTGGCCTCATCCCCGCCGGTGCGGTCGAGGAGCCAGCGCAGGTAGCGAGCCGACATGCGGATGCTGTCGTTGGGATCGAAGGGATCGAGCGGTTCACCGATCAGGACATCCTCCATCCAGGTGACCGTGTCGGGCATCATCTGGCCGATGCCCATGGCGCCGGCCGACGAGACGACATCGGCCTGCCACCCCGACTCCAGCCACGTCATGGCCATTAGCAGGTCGAGCGGGACGTCGTAGGTGTCGGCCCATCGCTCGAAGGTGGGGATCAGGGCCAGGCGCTCGGGCGAGGCCTGGAGCCGGGCGGGGAACCGGGAGATGTCGACTCGCCCCGACCCGCCACCGGCATTGGCGGCGACGGCACTGGGCGCGGAGCCACTGATGGCCAGCCGATCGCCGACCCGGATGCGGTGGATGTCGGCGATGCCGTTGGCCTCGGCCAGCTCGCGCACCGACACGCCGTGGGTACGAGCAAGGGCCGAAAGGGTGTCGCCGGCTACCACGGTGTGGAAGTGGGCGTCGCCGGCCTCGGTGCTGTCGTCGGCAGCCGCAGGGACTTCGGCGGCCACAGGAGCCTCGACCGACTCGCCCGACTCGCCGGACTCCGCCTCCGGGTCCTTGTCCTTGCCGTCCCTGTCCCTGCTGTCCTCCTCCTTGCCCGCGGAGGGTATGGCGAGGCTCTGGCCCACCTCGATCCGATCGACGTCGTCGATCTCGTTGGCCTCGGCCAAGTCGGCCACCGTGACGTCGTGGTCGGCGGCGATCTCCGAGAGGGTCTCTCCTTGACCTACCAGGTGGGCGCCGGTGGACGCCGCCCCCGCCACTGCCACTGAGCCGATGGCGGCCAGGGACAGAAGTCGGTGGCGCCGCGAGTGCCGGCGATGGGTGGCCTTGGGCCTGTTGACGCGCACTGGTTCTAACCTCCACGACCGCCCGCGGACGGGCAGTATGACCCAAGCTCACTTCCCCCGGCAAGCCCTCCAGCAACAATACCAACAGCCGGGGTGTCCAACGTCGGGCTGGCCCCGGCGGGCGGGTATCAGCCCTCCCGGCGACGTTGCTCGGCTCGGCGCTCCGACTCGAGGCGCTCCAGGTCGGGTTCGCCGTGGTCGACGAAGCGCATCAGCTCGGCCACGGCCCGGTGCCCGGCCTGCTCGGCGATCAAGCGGTGCATCTGCTGACACAGGCGTCGGTAGGAGGGGTGGCCCTGGGGCGTGGTGCGTAGCTCGAGCATGTGCATCGCCTCCCGGGCGTTGAGCTGCAGGGAGAAGCGCAACCGGTAGGCCAGCGCCACGGCGTAGGGCGCCTGAGGGGCGAAGGTGGCGTACAGCTCGTCGTAGAGGGCGGCCGAGCGCTCCATGGCCTGAGCGAACCGCTCCTCCCCTCCGGCCTCGACCACGGCCTCGGGCAAGGTGTAGCCGTGACGGGGTGTGAGTGGCTGCCACTCGATGGTCAGCATCCGGTGGCGCTGGAGGTCGCGGAACGCGCCGTAGTCGGCGCACACGTCGAAGCGGTAGGACACCCGCTCCAGGGCTCGGCCCGGTTTGTGGCGCCGGTTCGTC
>JALZNY010000043.1 GCA_030857525.1 Actinomycetota bacterium | reverse complement strand
CAGGCGACGAAGGGTCAGGCGACGCAGGCGAGGGCGGTGGGTGACAGGCATGGCAGGGGCGACGGTAGCGTCCTCACCGATGGCCCTCCCGTCGCTCTTCTCGCCCTTCCTCGCCGAACCCGGGTGTTCGGCGGTGATCACCGACTTCGACGGCTCCCTGGCCGCCATCGTCGACGACCCCACGGCTGCCGTCCCCCTACCCGGCGTGCCCGACGTGCTGGCCCGCCTGGCCGAGCGCTTCGCCCTCGTCTGGGTGGTCTCCGGGCGCCCGGTCGCCTACCTGGTGGACCGCCTCGGTCCCGACCACTGCCTCTCCGGGCTGTACGGGCTGGAGCGCTGGAGTCACGGTGGCCGCCAGGACGTCCCCGAGGCTGAGCGGTGGCGGCCGGTGGTGGCCGAGGCCATGGAGCGCGCCGTGGCCGAGCTGGGCCCGCTGGTCGAGGACAAGGGCCTCTCGCTGACCCTCCACTACCGCACCCAGCCTCAACGGGGGGACGAGGTGCGGGCGTGGGCCCGGGCCGAGGCCGAGGCGCATGGCCTGAAGGTGAGAGAGGCGAGGGCGTCGGTCGAGCTCCACCCTCCCGTCGAGACCGACAAGGGCACCGAGGTGGAGGCGCTGGCCGCCGGGATGGAGGCGGCCTGCTTCATCGGCGACGACCTGGGCGACGTGTCGGCCTTCGTCGCCCTCGATCGCCTGGCCACGACCGGCATGCACACCGTGCGGGTGGCCGTGGCCAGCGACGAGTCCCCCCCTGAGCTGCTCGAGCGGGCCGACCTGGTCGTCGAAGGTCCCGACGGTGCCCTCGAGCTGCTGGAGGGCCTGGCGTCAGGCGTCGCCGAGGTCGAGGGCTGAACCCGCCGCCCGCACCTGGTCGGCCACCCAGTCGGCCGGCCCCCGGGCCTCGGCCAGATGGCGCACCGCCCGGGCGTGGGTCCGGCGCTCGGCCTCGTCCATCGACAGCCCGAGGTGGAGCGCTTCGGACGTGGCCGTGACGTCGAAGGGGTTGAGCCCCATGGCCGCCGCGCCCAGCTCCGACCACGCCCCCGACTCGCGGCTGAGGGCGAGCACGCCGTGGCGCTCGTTGACCAGCGGTCCCTCCTTGGCCACCAGGTTCAACCCGTCGCGCACGGGGTTGACCAGGAGCAGGTCGTAGCGGCGTAGACCGGCCACCGAGCCGGGGAAGTCGTCGGCGTCGTCGTAGAGGATGGGCGTCCACGTCGGGGTGGCCCAGGTCTCGTTGATGCGCCGCACCAGCCCCTCGACCTCCTGGCGGTAGGCCAGGTACTCGGCCAGGCCCTCTCGGGAGGGATAGACGAAGGCCGCGAACACGACCCGCTCCCGCCACTCGGGACGGGTGGCCAGGAGGTCCTCGAAGGCCAGGAAGCCCCGCAACAGGTTCTTCGACAGCTCGATGCGGTCGACCCGCACCACCAGCTTGCAACCACCGACCTGGTCGTCGAGGCGGGCCAGGGCGGCGGCGCAGGCCTCCGAGGCCGCCACCTTGGTGATCTCCGAGGGGTCGACGGCGGCGGGCGAGACGAAGGTGGGGCACGGGAGCCGACCGAGCAGCTCGGTGCAACAGGCCTCGAAGGCGGCCGCCCAGCGGGGTGCCTGGAACCCGCAGGCGCCATGCGCAGCCAGGCCGTTGAGCAGCTCCACGCCCACGTCGTCGGGCAGGATGCGCAGGTCGTCGGGCCCGCCGAAGGGCGTGTGGTGGAAGTGGACGGAGGTCAGGTCGGGGCGCCGGGCCGCCAGCTCGGCCCCGAGCAGCGTCAGGTGGTAGTCCTGGACCAAGACGATGGCCCCCTCGGGGGCGTCGTCGACCACGGCTTGGGCGAAGGCGGCGTTGACCCGGCGGTAGGACTCCCAGGCCCGGTACCAGTTCCGGTCGAAGCGGGGCCGTCGCACGCTGTCGTAGAGACGGTGGTGGACGAACCACAGGGCCCCGCTGGAGATGACGTCGTAGTAGGCGCGGTAATCGTCGGGGTCGACGACCAGCGAGCGCAGCCGGAAGCCCTCGGCCTCGATCATCCCCTCGGCCGCGGCCCGGCGATCGGCGTCGCTGATGGCCCCGGCGATCCAGGTGGCGCCCGATCCGGCCACGGCCGGCCCCAGGGCCGAGACCAGGCCGCCACCGCCCCGGCGAGCCACCAACGATCCGTCGCCGGCCACGGTGAACGACAGCGGTCCCCGGTTGGAGACGATGACCAGGTCCCGCGCTGGAGCTCCCTCCACGTCTCCCCCCTCGAAGCTCACGAGCGACACGGTAGCCAGCCGAGCCCTCTCACTGCCTGGCCGGCGTCGACACGCTCGAAGACGGTCGGGACAGGCAACATGGGGCGTGCACGTGGTGGCCGCTCCCGACAAGTTCAGGGGGACCCTCACCGCCTCCGACGTCGCTGCGGCCGTGGCCCGGGCCGCCGAGGCGGCAGGGGCCAGCGTCGACGCCGTGCCCGTGGCCGACGGGGGTGAGGGGACCCTCGCCGCCCTGGGCGGCCCCAACCGTCGCACCGTCGTCACCGGGCCCCTGGGTGACCTGGTGGAGGCAGGGTGGCGCTGCTCGGCGGCTGGGTCCCCGCCCCAGGCGGTGCTGGAGATGGCTCTGGCGTCGGGGCTCGACCTGGTGGGCGGGGCCCAGGGCAATGACGCGGTGGCGGCTTCGACGCATGGGACGGGTGAGCTGGTAGCGGCCGCCCTCGACGCCGGCTGCCGGCGGATCATCCTCGGCGTCGGTGGCTCCGCCTCCACCGACGGCGGCCTGGGCGCCCTGCGGGCCCTGGAGCCGCTGGCCCGGTTGCGAGGGGTGGAGCTGGTGGTGGGCTGCGACGTGCACACCACCTTCGTCGACGCCGCTCGGGTCTTCGCCCCCCAAAAGGGCGCCAGCCCGGCCCAGGTCGAGCTGTTGCACCGGCGGCTCGAGCGCCTGGCCCAGGTCTACCAACAGGCCCACGGGGCCGATGTCCGGGCCATCCCCGGCTCGGGGGCGGCCGGGGGCCTGGCTGGGGGCCTGGCCGCCGTGGGCGCCCGTCTGGTGACCGGCTTCGACCTGGTGGCTGAGGAGGTCGGCCTCCACGACCGGCTGGAGGCGGCCGGCCTGGTCGTCACCGGTGAGGGCTTCCTCGACGACCAGTCCTTCGCCGGCAAGGCGGTGGGGGGCGTGGTCGAGCTGGCCCGGGCCGCTGAGGTGCCCGTGCTCGTGGTCGCCGGCGAGGTCCTCGAAGATGTCGAGCTCCCTCCCGGCATCGCCGTCGTCTCCCTGGTGGAGCGCTACGGCCGGGAGCGGGCCCTGCACGAGACCGCGGCCTGCATCGAGGAAGTCGTCGCCGCCCACCTGGCCAGCCCGTGGGAGGTGGACCGGTAGCGTAAGGCCCATGAGCGAGCGCATCGGGCGCGCCGGCCAGGTGGCCTGGGCCGTCGTCGGCCTGGCCGCGCTGCTGGCCCTCGTCGTCCTGGTGGGATGGTCGATCCGGGTGGTGTGGCCGCCGCTCATCCTGGCCGCCGCCATCGTGTTCCTGCTCAACCCGATCGTGACCGCCCTCCAGCAGCGGGGCGTGCCCCGGCTGGCCGGCACCGCCCTCAGCTACCTGGCCTTCTTCGCGGCCGTGACCCTGATCGGGCTGGTGGTGGTCCCGCTGGCCGCAGACCAGGCCGAGGACCTGGCCGCCGAGGCGCCCCTGGTGCGCGCCGACGTGGAGCGCTGGATCAACGACCTCTCGGAGCGCTCCCAGAGCTGGATCATCACCGTGCCGAGCGTGGGGGAGTTGGAGACCAAGGTCGGTGCCGAAGCCGGAGGCACGGGCCTGGGCGACACCATCGACACCGTGCGCGACGTCGGCACCAAGGTGTTCCACGCCCTGCTCATCATGGTGCTGGCGCCCATCATCGCCTTCTACCTCCTGGTCGACCTGCCCCGGCTGCTGGTGGTGGCCCAGTCCCTGGTTCCCGATCGGGCCGGCGACGAGGCCGCGCTCCTGGCCACCCGCCTGAACCGGGCCGTGGGTGGCTTCTTCCGGGGCCAGCTCATGGTGGCGCTCCTCGTGGGGGTCATCATCTCGCTCGGCCTGGCCCTGATCGACCTGCCCTTCTGGCTGATCGTGGGGATGGTGGCCGGGCTGTGCAACGTCGTGCCCCTGGTCGGTCCCTGGGCCGGAGCCGTGCTCGGGGTCCTCATCGCCCTGACCACCCGCGACCTCTCCACCGCGGTCTGGGTGGTGGCGATCATGGCCGGCGCCCAACAGCTCGACAACCACTTCATCAGCCCCATGATCATGCAGCGGGCGGTCAAGCTCCACCCCGCCGCCGTCATGTTGGCCCTGCTCGTGGGCGGCACCGCCGGCGGGGTGTTCGGGCTGCTCATCGCCGTGCCCGCCGCCGCCGTGCTCAAGATCCTCGTCGGGCACCTCTGGCACACCTACGTGCTCGACGAGCCGCTGGAGGTCGTGGCCGCCCGGACCGAGGCCGCCGACGCCATGTCCGGCCTGGGTGTGGTGCGCACAGTCGCCCCCGACGAGGGTGCCGAGGCGCTGACCAGGGACGGGACCAAGACTAGGGCCGAATCCAGGACTGAACCCGAGACCGAGGCAGGGCAGCCGGCGCCGGCGTCTACTCCGTCCCGGGGCTGATGCACCGATGCGAATCGTGTCGCTGTTGCCTTCGGCCACCGAGATCCTCTTCGCCGTAGGCGCCGGCGACCACGTGGTGGGGGTGACCTTCGAGTGCGACTTCCCCCCCGAGGCCCGCACCCGCCGGATCGTCTCGGACACCACGCTGACCCCCGGTCTGGCCCCGGCGCAGATCGACGAGGAGGTACGGGCCCGCATCGGCGCTGGTGAGGACCTCTACACCCTCGACGAAGGGGCCCTGCGCGACCTCGACCCCGATCTCGTGGTCACCCAGGACCTGTGCGCCGTCTGCGCCGTCGATGTGGCCGAGGTCGACGCCGCCCTCGAGCACCTGGGCTGCCGCGCCACCGTGCTCACCCTCGACCCGTCCACCCTCGGGGAGGTGCTGGCGTCGATCGTCGAGGTAGGGCGGGCCACGGGCCGCGCCGAGCGGACCGACGAGGTGGTGGCCGGGCTGCGGAGCCAGCTCGACCGGGTGGCCGCCCTCGTCGCCGGCCGGCCCCGACCCAGGCTGGCCGTGCTGGAGTGGACCGATCCGCCGTACTCCCCTGGGCACTGGATCCCCGACCTGGTCGCCGCCGCCGGGGCGCTGCCGGTGCTCGGCGTGGCGGGGGGACGCTCGGCGGCCATCAGCTGGGGTGACCTGACCGCCGCCCGCCCCGATCTCATCGTGGTGGCGCCCTGCGGCTACGGGCTGGACGAGTCCCACCGCCTGGCCCTCGGTCTCGTGGCCCGAGGCGTGCTCCCGGCCGGGGTCCCCGTGTGGGCGGCGGACGCCAACGCCGCCTTCGTGCGTCCCGGCCCCCGCCTGGTCGACGGCGTGGAGGCCCTGGCCGCCATCGCCCACCCCGGCGTGCTCGCCCCTCGCCCCGACCTGTTGACGCTGGTCGAGCCAGCGAGGTAGGTCCCGTCTACCGGCCGCGAGCGAGTGAGACTGAATCACCGGTCCCGGTAGGCGGCGACCTCGACGAGCGGGGGCCTCCAGGCCAGGCCGGCCGGGCTGGCCTCGGGGTGCACCACCCCGGCCCGCTCCAGGGCGGTGGCCAGCACCGCGCCGGCATGCACGGTCAGCTCCCGCAGGGGCCGGTTGCGATGCGAGCGGTGGCCGAGGTCGACCTGGGTCATGGCCTCGACCCCCACCAGGGCGGCGACGTCGACCAGCAGGCCCAGGTCGACCCCGTAGCCGGGGGCGAAGGGGAGCCGCTCCAGCAGTGACCGGCGCCCCGCGTACTCGCCCGACAGGGGCTGGGTGAAGCCGGCCAGGTGGGGGAACAGCCGGGCGATCAGGGGCCGGGCAACCAGCTCGGTGACCCGCCCACCTTCGTCGGGCTGGCCGTGGAGGTCCCGCCGGTAACAGCCCTTGACGAAGTCGACCGAGGGATCGAGGAGCAGGGGGGCGAGCAGACGGGTGACGAAGGCGACGTCGAAGCCCACGATGTCGGCGTCGCACCACACCACCAGGTCCCCCCGGCAGGCCGCCAGCGACTTCCACAGGGCCTCCCCCTTGCCCGTGGCCGGCCCGCAGTCGGGAAGCACGTCGGCGGCGAGCACAACCCGAGCGCCGGCCCGCTGGGCCACAGCGGCGGTGGCGTCGATGGAGTAGTCGTCGACCACCACCACCTCGTCGACCAGGCGGTGGCCCCGCACCAGGTGCTCCACCATGAGGGCCACGATGGAGCCGACCGTGGCCGCCTCGTCGCGCGCCGGAAGGCAGACCGAGATGGTGGCGCCGGCCTTGCGGGCGGCCAGATCGGCGACCGCCAGATCGGTGAGACGGGAGATGCGCACGGGCGTTCCAGTTGCGACGGGGGCCAGGGGGTGGTTTCCTGGTTAGCACTCGACCATCGAGAGTGCTAACGCCCACCGGGAACCAACCGGGTGGGCGGTGGCCAAGCGTAAGTCCAGAGAGAGACGCCCCGAGGGACCCCCCCGCCGGGCGAAACCCGAAGAGTTACAACGGAGGAGCATCGTGCCCAAGCTCATCGCCTTCAATACTGAGGCTCGCCGCGGTCTGGAGAGCGGGATGAACCAGCTCGCCGACGCCGTGCGAGTCACGCTCGGCCCGCGCGGCCGCAACGTCGTGCTCGACAAGAAGTGGGGCGCCCCCACCATCACCAAGGACGGTGTCTCGGTCGCCAAGGAGATCGAGCTCGAGGACCCCTACGAGAAGATCGGGGCCGAGCTGGTCAAGGAGGTAGCCAAGAAGACCGACGACGTCGCCGGCGACGGCACCACCACGGCCACCGTGCTGGCGTGGGCCATGGTCCACGAGGGCCTGCGCAACGTGGCGGCCGGGGCCAACCCGATGGGCCTCAAGAAGGGGATCGAGCAGGCCGTCGAAGCCGCCGTGAACCATCTCCACAGCGTGTCCCGTGAGATCGACGCCAAGGAGCAGATCGCCCAGGTGGCGTCCATCTCCGCCAACAACGACAGCGAGATCGGCAACATGATCGCCGACGCCATCGACAAGGTGGGCAAGGACGGCGTCATCACCGTCGAGGAGTCCCAGACCTTCGGCATGGAGATGGACCTGGTCGAGGGCATGCGCTTCGACAAGGGCTACATCTCCCCCTACTTCGTGACCGACCCCGAGCGCATGGAGGCCGTCCTGGAGGACGTCTACATCCTGCTGGTCGGCTCCAAGATCTCCGCCGTGCGCGACCTCCTGCCCGTGCTCGAGAAGGTCATGCAGTCCGGCCGTCCCCTCATGATCGTCTGCGAGGACGTGGAGGGCGAGGCCCTGGCCACGCTCGTGGTCAACAAGATCCGGGGCACGTTCAAGTCGGTGGCGGTCAAGGCCCCCGGCTTCGGCGAACGCCGCAAGGCCATGCTCCAGGACCTCGCCATCCTCACCGGCGGCCAGGTCATCACTGAAGAGGTCGGCCTCAAGCTCGACAACGTCACCCTCGACCTGCTGGGCAGCGCCCGCAAGGTGGTCGTCACCAAGGATGAGACCACCCTCGTGGAGGGCGCCGGCTCCGACGACGACCTCAAGGGCCGCATCAACCAGATCAAGGCCGAGATCGACAACACCGACTCCGACTACGACAAGGAGAAGCTCCAGGAGCGCCTGGCCAAGCTCTCCGGTGGTGTAGCCGTGCTGAAGGTCGGCGCCGCCACCGAGGTCGAGCTCAAGGAGAAGAAGCACCGCATCGAGGACGCGGTGAGCACCACCAAGGCTGCCGTCGACGAGGGTGTCGTCCCCGGCGGCGGGGTCGCCCTGCTGCGGGCCCAGGCTGTCGTGCGCGAGCTGGCCGACAAGCTCGAAGGTGACGAGGCCACCGGGGCGCGCATCGTGGCCCGGTCACTCGAGGAGCCCCTCAAGCAGATCGCCCTCAACGCCGGAATCGAAGGTGGGGTGGCGGTCGACAAGGTCCGCAACCTCGAAGGCGCCTTCGGCCTGAACGCCGCCACCGGCGAGTACGAGGACCTCATCAAGGCGGGCGTGCCCGACGCCACCAAGGTCACCCGCTCGGCGCTGCAGAACGCAGCCTCGATCGCCGCGCTGTTCCTCACCACCGAAGCAGTCATCGCCGACAAGCCCGAGCCTGCAGGCGCTGGCGCAGGCGGCGGCATGGGCGGCATGGAGGACTACTAGTCCAAGCCCGTCACCTGCTGAGTGACGGTGGCACGACACGACGAGGGCCGGTCCTGCGGGAC
>JALZNY010000319.1 GCA_030857525.1 Actinomycetota bacterium | reverse complement strand
GCCCGCCACACCGCAGAAGGCTCAGCCCACCTTCACGGGATGACCCTTCGCCCCAACGGCACCTACCAGGGCGGGCGACGGCTCGCCCTGGTCGCGTTGGTCGTGCTCGCCCTGATGCTGGGGGCATGTGCGCAGAGCGGAACTGAATCAGACGATGGTGCCGCACCCTCTCAGGCCGGTGACGGCAACGAATCTAGGCAGGGGACCGAACAGGGCACCGTGGTCGCCGAGGCCAATGGCCCGGCCGTCGAGGTGTTTGACGCTCCCGATGCTCCCGCTCCCCGGCTGAGCCTGTCCAACCCCACCGACAACGGGGGGCCGCGGGTTTTCCTGGTCAAGGAGCGACGGGGCGGATGGCTCAACGTGGCGCTCCCGGTGCGGCCGAACGGGAGCACCGGCTGGGTCCGGGAGGGTGACGTCACGTTGTCGTCGACCCCCTACCGGGTCACGGTGGACCTAGCCGGGCACCAGATCACCGTTTGGGAGGGCGACCAGGTCATCGTCGACGAACCGGTCGGCGTTGGCAAGAAGGACGCTCCCACGCCAGGGGGCGACTACTACCTCGCCGAGCTCCTCCAGCCGCCGGATCCGACCACCGTCTATGGCCCCTACGCCTTCGGGCTTTCGGGCTTCTCCGACGTCTTCACCAACTTCGCCGGCGGGGAGGGCGTCATCGGCATACATGGCAACAACGACCCCTCGACGCTCGGCACCGACGTCAGCAGTGGCTGCATCCGGATGAGCAACGACGGCATCACCCGACTGGCCCAGCTCCTTCCCCTGGGGACGCCGGTGACCATCGTGTGATCCAGCCGCTCGGGCACCTCGTCTCTGGTACGCCGTTCGGTATGCTGTTCAGTATGGCACCCGTGAGAAAGGTCACCGTGAGCCTGCCGGCCGAGCTGGCGGCGTACATCGAGGCCCGTCAAGCAGATAGCGGCGAAACTCGCTCGGAGGTGGTGACGGACCTGTGCTGGCGGGGTTGGTGGCAGTGGGACGAAGAGCGGCGCATCATCCAGTCCGACGCCGCCTACGCCGCTCTGCCCGAGAACGACCAGGAGCAGGCCTGGGCCCAAGCGGCAGCCGACACCATGACCGGTTGGGACCGGTGGGGCGGGCCTGAGGCCGACACGGTGATCGATGAGGAGCGGGACGAGATCATCGCGCGGGTCCGACGCCTGGCCGCTGAACCTGGGGCTTCCGCCTTCGTGGCGACCCTTCGGGAGACCCTCGAGGGTCCACCGGCGGCCCGTGCTGCGGGCTGAGGTCTGGTGGGCGGCGTGGCCGCCCGGTCAACGCCATCCGGTCCTGCTGCTGAGCTGGGACTCCGGCCGAGGTCGACGAACCCAAGTGACCGTTGCTGAGCTCACCACGACCGTCCGGGGCCATGCCCAGGAGGTGGCCCTCGGGCCCGCCGATGGGATGCCCCGAGACTGCGTGGTCAACCTCGACCGGCTTGTCACCGTCCCCCGCTCGGTGCTCACCCGTCGGATCACCACGCTCACCACCGGCCGCATGGACGAGGTGCAACGGGCCATCCATCTCGCCCTCGGGATGCACCTACCATGCCGGATCAACTGATCACCTACAGGTGGATCAGGCCGCGCTGGAGGGCGGTGGTGACCGCGGCGGTGCGGTCGTCGACGCCCTTGGGCGCATCCTTGAGCAGGTAACCGGTGGCCCCCGCCTCCACCGCCCGCAGGATGTCGGCCTCGCTGTCGTAGGTGGTCAACACCAGCACCCGCACCCCAGGGTGCTCACCCGCCAGCCGGGCGGTGGCCGCCACCCCGTCGGTGCCCGGCATGCGCAGGTCCATGAGCACCACGTCAGGCCCCACCCGAACCACCAGGCCGACGCCTTGACGCTGGCGGTGCTCATGGCGCCGTTCAACCCGCCGGCGGCGGCCCTCGAGGCCGACGACGCCGACCGCGACCAGGCAGGCATCGACCTCGGGGTAATCCGCCTGGGCGGCTGTTCAGGGCGACCCTTCGGGTGCCCCCGGGGCCATGACCCAAGCGTCGGGTCACTCCTGCACCTCCAAGGTCAAGGGCAGGGAGACAGCCGCCTTCCCCGGCTCGGCGACGATGACCGATCCCTCCCACGCCCCCGTCATGGAGAACTGGAGGGCGGCGTCGTAGGTTCCGGGCGCCACCTCCCTGGCCACCGTGAAGACGCCCCGGTGCTGCATGTCGGGCATGTCGGCCTTGACGCACACCTCGGCCCCGGTCACGGGCTCGTCGCCCTGGCGCACGGCGAGGTGGAAGGTCGTCCCCTCGGCCCGCACGGGATCGGGCTCGGGCACGACCGTCACGCGGTAGGTGGGGTCGGCCGTGCCCTGCCGGCATCTGGGCCCGCCCGCCGCCGTTGGCCTGGGACCCCCGGCGGCGCTGACCGTCAGCTCCATCGCCACCTCGACCGCATCGGAGGGCGTCTCCACCAGGGCGGTGACGGTCCAGCGCCCGTCGATCGACAGCGCGCGTGACGAGGCGCGCCAGTGCGTATCGGGAGCCTGCGCCAACTCCAGCGTGGTGGCGGCCACGTCGGGCCGATCGTCGTGCTGGAAGCGCAGCGCCACGCGTGCAGCCGGCGCCGGCGCACCCGTGTCGTAGTCCTCGGCGGTGAGGTCGAAGCGGTTGGGGCCGGCGGTCCCCGGGTCGACCACCAGCCGCACGGCCACCGAGGTGGCGTAGTCGCTGCCGGTGACGACCACGGTCGGGGCCGGACCGGCCCGGACAGCCTCGGCCACCGAGGCCGAGGGCGGGAGGCCGGCGAGCAGCGCCGTCGCCCCGAGGACGCCGGCGGCGATCGCCACCTC
>JALZNY010000318.1 GCA_030857525.1 Actinomycetota bacterium | reverse complement strand
GGCCCGACGACGGGCGATGCCCGTGGTGATGGGGGCGCCCAACATCCTTCGGGGAGGTTCTCACTCCGGCAACGTCGCCGCCGCCAAGCTGGTGGAGCAGGGCCTGTGCGACGTGCTCGCCTCCGACTACCTTCCTTCCACCCTCCTGGCCGCGGTGTTCACCCTCGTAGATCTTGGCCTCTCGCCGCTCCCGGCGGCCGTGGCCCTGGTGACGAGCGGACCAGCCGACCTGGCCGGGCTGGCCGATCGAGGCCGACTCGTCATCGGGAAACGGGCCGACCTCCTCCTGGTGGCGCTGGATGGTCGCTGGCCGCGTGTGACTGGCGCTTGGCGGGCCGCCGGACCTGCCTTCGCCGGCGCCGCCGTCTGAACCATCCTGCACCCCTCAACCCAGGAGCCCACCCATGCCTGTTACCCCCTTCACCTCTGTCGATGACCTATTGTCAGTGTTGGCAACCAGCGGGCATGGCCCCTCGCCCGAGGGCGTCGCCGGGGAAGCGGTTGACCCCCTCACCCACCACCTGCAGTGCGCCCACCGGCTCTGCCTCGTAGCCCCCGTAGACCTCGAGCTGCAGGTGGCCGGGCTGGTGCATGACGTAGGCCACATCCTCGATCCCGATGATGTCGCCGGCCACGGCCGCAACGGTGCAGAGGCTGTTCGCTCCCTGCTGGGCGAGCGGGTGGCTCGGCTCGTCGAGCTGCACGTGCCGGCCAAGCGCTACCTCACCGCCACGGACCCGAGCTACCGAGTCCGGCTCTCCCCCGCCAGCACGGCCACCCTCGTCGACCAGGGCGGAGCCATGGATGCCGATGAGGTCGCCGCCTTCGCCGCCGTCACCCCCGATCTGGCGGCCGCCCTGGCCCTACGCTCCGCCGACGAGGCCGCCAAGTTCCCCGGCCTGACCATGCCCGGCCTCGAGCGCTGGCGCCCGGTGCTCGAGGCGGTGGCAGGATGACCGCCCTTCCGCTCTCCCCGACCCCGGGACGACGGATCGAGCTGCACCCCGCCCTGGAGGCAGCTGCGACGGCTGCCACAACGACACTGGCCGACGTCACCGTTCGGCTCAGCCAGGTCGAACTCTCCGAGACGGTCCGGATGGGCGCCGACGGGACCCCCACCATGCGCATCGATGACGTGGTGGAGACGGCCATCCTCGAGGCAGTGGCGCCGCACCGGGTCAACGTGTTGAGCGAGGAGGCCGGGCTTGTCGATGTCGGGTCGGCCACCACCTTGGTCATCGACCCCCTCGACGGGTCGGCCAACGCCGCCGCCGGCGTGCCCCTGTCGTGCTTCACCGGCGCCGTCGTGGTGGACGCCGAGGTACGTGAAGCCCTCACCGTCTGGCTCGAGACCGGACGGCGCTGGGCTGCACGCCACGACCAACCGGTGGCCTGGCGGACCAGCGGTCGCACCACCCTCGACGGCGCCGCCGTCTCCCTGCTGCGCCCCCATCCTCGCAACCGTGAGGCCTGGTGGCGGGTGGCCGAACGAGCGGCCCGGGTCCGGATCCTGTCGTGCTCGGCGCTCGAATCGGTGCTGGTGGCCGAGGGCGCCACCGACGCCTTCGCCGATGCCGGCAGCGATACCCACCGTCTGGTCGATCTGGTCGCCGCCCTGGTCATCGTGCCGGCGGCCGGCGGGGTGGTGCTCGACGCCCGGGGCCGCTCCCTGGAGATCCAACCCGACCTCACCCGTCGCTACAGCGGCGTGGTGGCCGCCTCCCCCGCCCTCGCCGAGCAGCTCTGCGAGGCGATCGCCGGCTGACCGTGGACGGAGCGCCCCGCATCCGGCGTTACGACGGGCGCGACCAAGAGGCGGTGCTCAGCCTCCACCGCCACTCCTTCACCGCCCTGGCCGCCGGATCGTACGGACCCGACCAGCTGGCCGCCCACGACGCCCTCGTGGCCCAGCCGTCCTACGCCGAAGCGTTGACGTCGTTCGACCTGTGGCTGGCGATCACCACCGGCGGCGAGGTCATCGGATCCGGCGGCTGGCACCCGGTGGGCCCAGCAGAGCTCCCTGCGGCCGTGGCGACCGCGCTCACGATCGATCGTCGTACCTGCGCCCGCGTGCGCAAGGTGTACGTCGCCCCCCACCGCGCGCGCCAGGGGATCGCCACCACCCTTGTCGGCCACGTCGAGGCCCAGGCCCATGAGCAGGGTCACGGGACCGTCGTGCTACGGGCCAATCTCAACGCCGTTCCCCTCTACCGCCGTCTCGGCTACGACGACGTCGCGCCCGGCGTCATCGCCACCCCCGGCGTCGACCTCCCCGTGCTCTGGATGGCCAAGCACCTGGCGCATCTCCTCAGATGATCTGCTTGCGGATCCAGCCCGACAGGCGTTCGATGGCGTAGACCACGACGAAGATCATGATGAGGATCGCTCCGGTCACCTGGAAGTTCTGCGTGCGCATGGAGTTGAACAGCAGAAAGCCGATGCCACCCCCGCCGACCACACCGAGGATGGTGGCGGTGCGGATGTTCACGTCGAGCACGTAGAGCGTGCTGGCCACATAGGCGGGCATGGCCTGGGGAAGGACGGATGCCGCCGTCTCCTGGAGACGGGTGGCACCGGTGGCGAACACCGCCTCGCGGGGACCGGACCGGATCTCCTCGGTCGAGTCGGCCACGAGCTTGGCCATGAAGCCGAGCGTCCCCAAGGACAGGGCAAAGACTCCAGGTACGGGACCGAGGCCGATGGCGGCGACGAAGATGATGGCCAGGATGAGCTCGGGGATGCCCCGCTCGAAGACCAGCAGCAGGCGACTCAGGCGGTAGACCCAGCGGGCGGGAGCAACGTTGCGAGCGGCCAGG
>JALZNY010000317.1 GCA_030857525.1 Actinomycetota bacterium | reverse complement strand
AGGTAGGCGTGGCCCTTCTCCCGGTAGCGGCGCTCCAGCTCGTAGCCGTCGAGCTTGCCCACCCGGTCGTTCATCCCCTTGACCACGTCGAGAAGCGACGAGAGGATGTTCTCGGTCCGAAGCTGTGCGGCGGCCAGTTCGCCCACCTGCTCGGTCAGGGCGTCAAGGCGGATCTCCGTGCGTCCCTGCGCCTCGGCCAGAGCCGCCACCTGCTGCTCCGTGCGTCCCTGCGCCTCGGCCAGAGCCGCCACCTGCTGCTCCGTGCGACGTTGCGCCTCGGCCAGAGCGTCTACACGCAGGGTAAGCGTCGCCAGCGCAGCTGCGAGATCAGGCTCGTCGCCGAGGAGGGCCCGTCGCAGCGCACGCCGCTGCTCGGGCTCCTCCTCCAGGAGCCGGATGAACGCGTCCATGTCAACGGCCACAAAGGCAACGGTAACCGGGCTGAGGGCTGATCGACGTCGGGAAGACCTACGCGGCCGGTGACCGAGCCCAGCGTCCGGACGCCGCCCTGATCCCCAACGAAGCGGCGGCGGCGGCGGCGAGGGCGACGGCGGCGATCAACACTGCAGTGTCCAGATCGTCGCCCAGGCCCGCCACCCGGGCCGCCACCAGCACCACCACCACATGCGCGATGAAGACGGCGGCCAGCACCCACGCCGGTCGGGGAAGGCGTCGCCCGTGGCGGGAGGGGTGTCGATGAGGACCAGGGCCCCTTCGGACCGCAGTGCGGCCGGACCTCGCCGGCCCGGCGTGACGCCAACAGCTCGGACGGGTGCGAAGGGACGGGGCCCGACGTCAGCACCGAGATGCCCTTCTCCGCGTCGATGGATTGCAGAGCCCTGGACAGCGGGACCTCGCCCAGCATGACCGAGGTGAATCCCACGACGTTGGGGAGGTCGAAGAACTCGTGCAGGCGAGGACGCCGCAGGTCGCAGTCGACGACCACGACCTGGCGCTCGCCCGCCCGGGCCAGCACCACCGCCAGGTTGGCGATGGTGGTGGTCTTGCCCTCGGCAGCCGATGCGCTCGTGACCTGTAGGCAGTGGATGGGCTCGTCCATGCCGAGGAATTGCACCGAGGTGCGCAGCGACCGGTAGGCCTCGCTCGCCGGCGCCTTGGGCTCGTCGATGGCAACCAGCTGCGCTCGCGTGCGGTCCTTCCGACACCCTCGAGATCAGCCCCATGATGGGCAGACCGGAGCCGAGGGCCCGCTCGAGGTCGTCCTTGGACTTGATGGAATCGTCGAGGTACTCGAAGAAGAAGGCCAAGCCCAATCCCAGCACGAGGCCCACGGGCAAGGCCACCAGGGCGTTGCGCACCGGCAGCGGCTTGGCCGGCTGTTCGGGGGGAGCGGCGACCTTTAGGACCTCGGCTCCGGCGGTGGACAGGTTCGACTGGAGGGTCACCTGCCCGAGCTGGGTCTGGAACGTACTGATCTGGCCCTCGAGCTCGCTGCGCTTGCTGGCCTGAAGCTCCTGGACCAGCGGCAGCTCCAGGGCCGAGGCGGCCTCCAGCTCCTCGTCGAGGGGAGCGAGCTCGGCCTGCAGCTCGCTGACCTTGGACTGGATCTCCGTGCTGACCCGGCCCAGCTCGTCGAGCCCCTGTTGCAGTCGGTACTGGATATAGGCGCTGACGTAGGTGTGGCCGTGGCTGCGGCCAGCTCAGCGGTGCTGGCCTCCGCCGTCACCTCGGTGTCGGTCGATTCCTGGGAGCCGCGGGCGTTGCCGAGGCTGGCGCTCACCCGAGGTCCGAGGAGGAACAAGGCCTCGGCCTCGTAGACCGGCTCCTGGCGAGCGGAGAGCCCCAAGGGGGCCCCGACCATCACCACGGTGGCGATCAGGATGAGCCAGCGTCCCCGCCAGACGACCCGCAGGTAGTCCCGCAGCTCGAGCTCGTGCCCGGCGCCTGACTGGTGGGCAACGGCTATTCTCGCCATTTCTGGCCCCGACGCCCCCGCCACGTTCGTCCGCCATGACGCAGTGGGAGGAACCGAGGCGTCTGCGCGTGCTCTGGCTCACCAAGGGACTCGGTCCCGGAGGGGCCGAGCAACTCCTGGTGGGCCACGCCCGGGCAGGCGACCACGGCACGTTCGACTACGAGGCGGCCTACCTCCTGGCCTGGAAGCAGCACCTGGTGCCCCAGCTCGATGCCGCCGGGGGGTGCCCAGCTGGTGGTACGCACCCTTCCCCGTCGCTGTCGCCCGGTGCTGGTGTTCACCGAGCACAACGAGTGGCGGCGCCACAACCCGCTCACCCGGGCGGCCAACCTGGCGACCGCGGGCCTCGACGACGTCCACCTGGCCGTGTCCGAGGGCGTGAAGGCTTCCCTGCCGGCCCGCCTGCGGGCCCGTACCGAGGTGGTCATCTGCGGGATCGACGTGGATGGCGTCCGCCGCTTCGCCCCCGAGCGAGACCAGGTCCGAGCCGAGCTCGGGGTGAGCCCCGAGCAGGTGCTGGTGGGCACCATCGCCAACCTCCGGACCGAGAAGGCCTACCCCGACCTGCTCCGAGCCGCCCGCCAGGTCCTCGACACCGAACTCCCGGTGCGCTTCGTGGCCGTGGGCCAAGGCCCCCTCGAAGCCGAACTGGACAGCCTCCACGCCGAGCTCGACCTGGGAGAGGGCTTTCGCTTCCTCGGGTACCGGGAGGACGCCCGCCGGCTTCTGGCCGGGTTCGACCTGTTCGCCCTGTCGTCGCGCCACGAGGGTCTCCCGGTCTCGCTCATGGAGGCGCTGGCCCTCGGGGTCCCGGTGGTGGCCACCGAGGTCGGCGGGGTGCCTGAAGCCATACGCCACGGTCAAGAGGTCTGCTGGTCCCCCCCGGAC
>JALZNY010000316.1 GCA_030857525.1 Actinomycetota bacterium | reverse complement strand
GGGCGTCCCTCGGGTTGGCGATCAGGCCAGGTCGTGGTCGTCGCCATCCTGGCCCTGCTCCTCGGCGGGGCTGGTGCCACGCTGGCGTGGTTTGCGGCCGACCGGGGTGAGCCGGAGCCCTCAGAGACCGCCGTGGGCTCGACGACGTCGAGCACCACGACCCCCGCCGACAGCTCCACGACATCCACGTCGGGTCCGACCTCGACGACCCGTCCATCCAACGGCGGGTCGGATGGCGATCAGAGCCAAGGAAACCAGAGCCAGGGCAACCAGAGCCAGGGGGAGACCGTCGTGGGAAACAGCATCTTCACTGCCACCTACCAGTCGAACAGCAACCGCTCGACGGATGACTTCGAGGTGGGCGACAACTGGAAGATCCGCTGGGACGTGCCCGAGGGCGCCGTCGCCATCGAGGTCTTCGACGCCGGCGACACGTTGGTCGAAAGCATCGAGGCCCGGGGCCGAGGGGAGCTTCCTGTCGCCGACGGCGGGACCTATCGCGTCGACATCACCACCGACGGGTCGCGTTACACCGTGGTGGTGACCGACGGACCCTGAGCTCTGGCTCTACTGGCGGACCCCTCAGCTCGTGGGGTGACACGAGCAATGGCAGGCGAAGCGGTTCAGTCCGATCAACGCCGGCCAGCCGCCGTGGCAGTCGGCGTGGCGCCCGTCACGGCAGTCCTTGCCCGGGGGCTGGACCTGGGTCACGCCGGCGCCGGTGGCCACAGCGAGGATGGCGACGAAGCCCGACGTCGCCAGTCGGCTACGGCCCGTGCGCGCGCAGTCGCGCTCAGGCTCCACGAGGCCCACCTCGGGCCTCGGACTCCGAGCTTCCGAGCCCAACAGCGCCGGTCCGCAGCTCACGATGCCGGCGAAGGTGAACGGCAACAGGGCGAAGACGATCGCCAGGGCGACCACTCCCAACGAGATGAACGCCACGATGCGTTGAACTCCGTTCACCACACACCTCCGGTCCTCGACGGCGTGGCAACACGACCACCCCTCTGCGATCCCTCGGCCACCAGCACGGCCTCGCTCTCGGTCTCGATGATGGCGAAGAGTACGCCATGATGCGACCATGACGCCGCCGCCCTCTGATCGCACGGGTCTGGCCGCCAAGCGCTGGCGGCGCCTGGTACGGGCCCGACGGGCGGAGATGGATCGCCTCGTCCCCGACGGCGGGGCGGTGGGGGCGGCCTACTGGGACTCCCGCGCCCGGCACTTCGCCGCCCGCACCGCCGGCAGCGCGTCGGGTGATCCCGTCCTCGCCCGCATCCGTCGGGTGGCCCGATCGACCACCACCGTGCTCGACGTCGGAGCCGGGCCCGGCCGCTTCAGCTTGGCGCTGGCGCCCCGGGTGGCCAGCGTCGTCGCCGTCGACGCCAGCCCGGTCATGAGCTCGCTGCTGCGGCGTGCCGCTCGGCAGGCCGGCCTGGCCAACGTGACCACCGTCACCGGCCGGTGGGAGGAGGTCGAGGTCGCTCCGGCCGACATCGCCTTGTGCTCCTTCGTCCTGCCGCTGGTCGAGGACGTCGCCGGCTTCCTGGCCAAGCTCGACGGCGTGTGCCGAGCCGACGCCTTCGTCTACCTCTCGGCCCTGTCCGCCGACGCCTTCTCCGATCCCTTCTGGCGTTACTTCCACGGCAAGCCCCGCCAACCGGGTCCCACCTACCTCGACGCCGTGGCCGTCCTGGCCGAGCTGGGCATCGACGCCGACGTCGAGGTGGTCGAGGTCCGGGTTCGGACGCGCTACCCGAGCGTGGCCGCTGCGGCCAAGGCCTACCGGGAGGCCCTGTTGCTGGCGGACACGGCCGAGGTCCGCCGGGAGCTACGGGGCCTGCTCTCGGGCTGGCTGGTGGCCGACGGCGACGTCCTGCGCCCGCCCCTGCGCACCACCCCAGCGGCCATCATCCACTGGTCGCCACGACTAGGCGGTCCTACCCCTCGACGGGCGGCGGGCAGGTCCCGTGGCTGACGCGGCCCGGCAAAGACGGGAAGGAGGCGGGCGATGGCTCGCGATCGTGGGCGCCACCCTGGGTTTGGTGGCGGCCGCCGGGTTCGGAGTCATCATCTTCATCAACTCGGTCCCGCCCGAGCGCAGCTTCGAGCCGCTCGGCTTCCCGCTGGTCTGGAGCATGCCGGCCCTGCTCGCTCTGCTCTCGCTTCGTTCCCGTCCGGTGCTCCTCCTGCCTGCTGGCGTTCTGAGCGTCTTCCTGGCCGTCACCGCCCTGTCGGGCGTCACCCTGGTGTTGCTGGTTCCCATGGGCTTCTACGTGGCCGCCTACCGGCGACAGCGTTGGTACCCGTCGACGTTGGTCCGGCCGCTCCTGGCCATGGTGATCCCCGTGGTGGCCGCCGGCGTTGCCGTCGTCGCCCTGATGGCCAACCCCGACCCCGTGTGTTGGAGCTACGTCGAAGGTGGCGACGGGCAACGGGCCTACACCCGAACGCCGTGCCAGCAGATGAGTGAGAGGGCACCCGCCATGGCCGTACCGCCACCTGCCGACGACGACTCGGGCTCCGCCTCCGGATCGGGTTCCGTCTTCGGGGGCTCTGCTGCGGCAGGGGGCGGCAGCACCAGCGACACCGTCACCCTCCTCGAGGCGGCAACCAGCGCGGCCCTCGTGGCTGGCGGACTGACGGCTGTCTGGATCCTGAGCGCGCCGGGAGCGGCGGGATCGTCGGTCAGGCCGACCGGCGGCCCTCCCGGCCCCCACCCCGACGACCCGCCGAACGGCGCTGATCGAGGAAGTCGACCAGGACGTAGTCGCCCAGCGTCTCCGGGGTGGTGAAGAAGGCCCGCCCCCGGTTGAGCCGGGTG
>JALZNY010000315.1 GCA_030857525.1 Actinomycetota bacterium | reverse complement strand
GCCTTTGCCCGCTTCCTCGACGCCGCACCCGGTCCCCGGATCGTGTGTGGTGACGACCCCGTGGCCGAGGCCCTGGCCGGCGACGTCGACTGCCTGACCTACGGCACCGGTGAGAGGTCGCGCTTTCGATTGGTCGACGTCGAGCTCGCTCGCCTGCGGGCGTCGTTCACGCTCCTCGACGGCGCGGTCGAGGTCGGGCGACTGGAGGTACCGGCGCCCGGTGTGCACAACGCCCGCAACGCCGCCGGTGCCGCCGTGGCCGCGCTGGCCTTGGGGGCGACGGTCGACTCTACGAGGCGGGGTCTGGCCGGCTTCGCCGGCGTGGCCCGTCGCTTCGAGTGGCGAGGCGAGGCGGCAGGGGTGAGCTTCGTCGACAGCTACGACCACCTCCCCGGGGAGGTGTCGGCTGCCCTGACGGCGGCGAGGGACGGCGACTGGTCTCGCATCGTCTGCGTCTTCCAGCCCCATCGCTACACCCGCACGGCCGCGCTGTGGAGCGACTTCGCCCACTCCTTCGACGGGGCCGATGTGCTGGCCGTGACCGACGTGTACGCCGCCGGCCAGGATCCCCTGCCCGGCGTGACGGGGAAGTTGATCGTCGAGGCGGTGCTCGACGCAACGCCGGGCAAGCGGGTGGCCTGGCTGCCGACGCGATCCGACGTGCTGGCCTGGCTGACCGCTGAGCTCCGCCCTGGGGACCTGTGCCTGACGCTGGGCGCCGGCGACCTCACCACGGTCCCCGACGAGGTCCTGGCCGGTCGACGGTGAGCGTCACTGCGGTAGATCGTGCCGCCGGCATCCTCGGTGACCGGGCTCGCGTCGATGCCCCGTTGGGAGCGCTCACCACCTACCGCGTCGGCGGGTCGGCGGCGCTGTTGGTGGTGGCCGAGGGGGAGGGGGACCTGGCCCTGGTGGCCCAGGCCGTGGCCACCAGCGGCGTGGACGTCGTAACGGTGGGCAAGGGGTCGAACCTGTTGGTGGCCGACACCGGCTTCGACGGGTTGGCGCTCGTGCTGGGCCCCGCCTTCGGCGGCGTCGAGATCGACCACGACAGCTCGATCGTGCGGGCCGGGGGGGCGACGGACCTCCCCGTGCTGGCCCGGCGCACGGCGGGAGCCGGACTGCGAGGGCTGGAGTGGGCGGTCGGGGTTCCGGGGTCGGTGGGGGGCGGGGTGCGCATGAACGCCGGTGGCCACGGGTCGGACGTGGCCGCCCGGCTGCGCAGGGTCCGCGTCCTCGACCTGAGCACGGGCCAGGATGGGATCGTGACCGCCGACGATCTTCACCTCGGCTACCGGTCGTCGGCCGTGCTCGCCACGCAGGTCGTGGTGTGGGCTGATTTCGGCCTCGTGCCCGGCGATGTCGAGGCGGCCCGGGCCGAGGTGGCCGAGGTCGTGCGCTGGCGCCGGGCCCACCAGCCCGGTGGGCAGAACGCCGGCTCCGTCTTCACCAACCCGCCGGGAGACTCCGCCGGTCGCCTTGTCGACGTGGCCGGTTGCCGGGGGCTGCGTGCCGGGACGGCCCAGGTGTCGACCAAGCATGCCAACTTCATCCAGTCCGAGCCCGGCGGGTCGGCCGACGACGTGGTTGCGCTCATGATGGAGGTCAGGCGTCGGGTAGGTGAGGCGACGGAGGTGGTGCTGGAGCCCGAGGTGTGCTTCGTCGGCTTCCCGGTGCCCAATCCCCTCGGACAGCCATGACGATGCCATGACGACGCCGACGGACCAACGGGTGGAGCAGCGCCAGGTGAAGGTCGATCCGCGGCTCCGGGCCCGGCGCCAGGACGTGCGGCGCGAGGAGGGCCGGCGGCGGCTCCGTTGGGTCCAGGCGGGGGCGGTTGCGGCCGTGACCGGCGCCGCCGTGGTGGCCGCGTTGCTGTCACCCCTGCTCGACGTCGATCGAGTGGTGGTGGAGGGTGTCTACGGCGATCGGGCGGCCGCGGTCGAGCGAGCGGCCGAGATCGATCCCGGGTCGCCACTGATCACCCTCGACGTGGGCCGAGTGCACACCGCGTCGGAGGCCGTGCCGTGGGTGGATGGCGTGGACGTCTCCCGGGCCTGGCCGACCACGGTGCGAATCTCGGTGTCCGAACGGCGTCCTGCCGCGGTGGCCAAAGCTGATGACGGGACCTGGGTCGCCGTCGACGTCGAGCGTCAACTGGCAGTGCTCGGCGCCGAAGAGCTGGGCACGCTCCCGCGGGTGGTTGGTGCCGTGGCCGAGGCGCGTCCCGGCGCCGCCCTCGATCCGGCTGCGGTTGGTGCCCTCGCGCTGTCCGAGCGCCTGGGCGCCACCGGCACCGGTGTGGCCGAGATCGTCGTGGATCCGAGTGGCGAGCTGGAGGTCGTGCTGGCCGGAGGGGTTCGGGTCCGCTTTGGCCGGCCGGTGGACCTGGGCGAGAAGGCGGCCGCCCTGGTCGCCCTGCTCGCCGCCGATGCCGTCACCGAAGTGGATGAGGAGGAGGCTACATCTGGCCGTGGTACCGACCGGCCGCGACCCGTGATCGACGTGCGAGTGGCCGAGGCTCCTGTGGTCACACGGGAGGGGTCTTGACCTGGCCCGAAAGCTGGTCCTATGATCTCGACCGCTACAAGAGGTTTACATAACTCTCAATCTCCAGTTGAGGTTGAGACTGAGGCTGAGCTGCATGGCTTGGCTGGGTCGTCGGAGGCGTCTGGCCTTCGAGCACCTGCTGAGGAGAGGACACACATGGCTGGAAACCCGCAGAACTATCTCGCCGTCATCAAAGTGGTCGGGATCGGAGGTGGCGGCGTCAACGCCGTAAACCGGATGATCGAGGCCGGGCTCAAGGGCGTGGAGTTCATCGCCATCA
>JALZNY010000314.1 GCA_030857525.1 Actinomycetota bacterium | reverse complement strand
ACCCCTACGAGGCCATCGCCTGGCCGGAGGCCCTCGACCGCCGCCAGTGGTTCACCCTCCCGTCGTTCGTCTCGCTCTACGGGACGCCGACGTGGGAGGCGCTGACCGAGGACGAGCAGAAGGTGCTGAGCTTCTGGGAGGCGGTCAACTTCTACAGCCTCAACATCCACGGCGAGAAGGCGCTGATGGCCGGCCTCGCCGCCCGCCTGTACCGGCCGGGGATGGAGGCGGTGGCCGAGTACCTCCACCACTTCCTCGACGAGGAGAACAAGCACAGCGTGTGGTTCGGCACCTTCTGCACCCGCTACGGGGGCAAGGTCTACCCCGACCGCAAGGTCGCCTTCCCCCAAGAGCACGCCGAGGGCGAGGAGGACTTCCTGTTCTTCGCCAAGGTGTCGATCTTCGAGGAGATCGTCGACCGCTACAACCTGGCCATGGCCCGTGACGAGCGGCTGGTGCCCGTCGTCCGCCAGATCAACGCCAACCACCACGCCGAGGAGGTGCGCCACCTGGTGTTCGGCCGGCGCATCGTGGAGGAGCTGTGGCGCCAGGGGGCGGAGCGCTGGTCGGACGAGGTGATCGCGGGGATCCGGGCCCACCTGGCGGCCTATGTCACCGCCACCTGGCGGGAGTACTACAACCCCGACGTGTACCGCGACGCCGGCCTGGACGATCCGTGGGTCGTGGCCCGCAACGCCTGGGCCCACGAGGCCACCCGGGCCCACCGGGACGAGATCACCCGGTTCGCGCTCCGGCCGCTGGCTGCAGCGGGCATGGTGGTGCCGTGACCCCGCCCGAGGTGCGTGACGCCCTGCGCAGCTGGATCCGGGCCCACAACCCCGAGGTCCCCGAGGGCGAGCCGGCCGACGACACCCCGATCATCGAGCGCCGCTACCTCACCTCGCTGCAGGTGGCCGACCTCCTGCTGTTCGTCGAGGAGCTGCGCCAGGCCCCCCTCGACCCGTCCGGCCTGCGGCCCGGCACCTTCCGCACCATCGACGCCATCCACGACGCCTTCTTCGCGTCGTGATCGAGGCCCCGGGGCTGCGGTGGAAGGCCAACGGCCAGGCCGCGCTGTCGGGCCCGCTGCTCGCCCTGGCCCACCGGCTGGACGACCGCTTCGTGGCCCTGGCTGCCCGCTGGCAGGCCGAGGACCACCGCTTCCCCACGTTCCTGGCCGCCTCGGTGCTGGAGCGGATCGACTGGTTCCGCTCGTTCCCCCAGCACGCCACCTTTCCCGCCTGCCTCGACCCGGCCGAGGCCAACCTGGCCTCCTTCACCGACGGCCAGCCCGTCGACGGCGGCGGCCAGGTCCACCTGAGCGCCCTGGCCCCGATCCGCGACGTGCTCACCCCCGCCGCCTGCTACCACCTCTACGACCACCACCAGGGCATCGCCTTCGACCGGCCCCGGTACTTCACGACCAGCAACACCTGCTTCCGCCGTGAGGAGCGCTACGTCCCCCTCGAACGGCAGTGGAGCTTCACCATGCGCGAGATCGTCTGCATGGGCACGGCCGAGGAGGCCGGGGCCTTCCTGGCCGAGGCCACGGCCGAGGTCGACCGCCTCACCGCCGCCATCGGCCTCCCTCTCGGCTGGGTGCGGGCCAGCGACCCCTTCTTCCGCCCGTCGAAGAACCCCCAGTACCTCATGCAGCAGATCGACCCCACCAAGTACGAGCTGATGTTCGAGGACCGGCTGGCCATCGCCTCGACCAACCTCCACCACGACCACTTCGGCCGCGCCTTTTCCATCCGGCGCGACGGCGAGCCGGTGCGCACGGCCTGCATCGCCTTTGGCATCGAGCGCTGGCTGGCCGCCTTCATCCACCGCTACGGCCCCACCGGCCCCTTCCCTCAGCTGTGACGGTCCTGGTCACGGGTGGCAACGGGTACCTGGGGGGCCTCGTGGCGGGCCGGTACGGCCAGATGGGCCACGAGGTCCTCGCCCCCGGGCGGGCCCAGGTCGACCTGACCGCCCCCGACCCCTTCGCCAGCGTGAGCGACGCCGAACGGGGCCGCATCACCCAACTGGTCCACGCCGCCGCCGTCACCCGCTTCGACGTCGACCGGGACACCGCGCAGGCCGTCAACGTCGAGGGCACGGCAAAGGTCGTGACCTTCGCCCGCCGCTGCCCCCGCCTGGAGAGCCTCGGCCTGGTCAGCACGGTCTACGCCACCGGCCTGCGGGGCGGCGCCATCACCGAGCGGCTCTATGACGGCGACGCTGGTTTCGCCAACGACTACGAGTGGTCGAAGGGGCAGGCCGAGCAGCGGGTGGCCGAGGTGGCCGACGATCTGCCCTGGAGGATCCTCCGGGTGGCCACCGTCGTGGCCGACGACCCGTCGGGTGCCGTCACCCAGCACAACGCCTTCCATGACACCCTGAAGCTGTGGTTCCACGGACTGCTCCCCCTGGTGCCCGGTGACGCGCGCACCCGCCTGTACCTGGTCACCGGCGACTTCGTGGTCGACGCCGTCGTGCGCCTGATGGCATCGGCCGAGGCGGGCGGCGTCTACCACCTCGCCCACGCGGCCTCCGAGTCGCTCACGCTGGAGGCGGCGCTCGACGTCGTCGCCGACTGCTTCGGGTCGGTCGAGGGCTTCCGACGGCGCGGGGTGCTGCGGCCGCTGCTGGGCGACGAGGAGTCGTTCGAGCTGCTGGCCGCCGGGGTGAGCACCTTCGGCGGCGGGATGGTGCGTCAGTCGCTCCAATCGGTGGTGCCCTTCGCCCGCCAGCTCTTCGTGGCCAAGGAGCTGGACAACGTGCGGCTGCGCCAGGTGCTCGGCCCGTCCTACCGGGCCCCCGACGCCGCCGAGCTGGTGCGCCGCACCTGCGAC
>JALZNY010000042.1 GCA_030857525.1 Actinomycetota bacterium | reverse complement strand
AACGCGAGGGCTACCGGGCCCGGGCGAGGGTCCCCAGGTACAGCTCGACCACCTTGGGGTCCCCCAACAACTCTTGACCAGTCCCGGTGTAGGCGTTGGCCCCCTGGTCCAGCACGTAGGCCCGGTGCGAGATCTGCAGGCAGCGCCGGGCGTTCTGCTCGACCATCACGATGGACACCCCCGTGGCGTTGATCTGGCGGCAGCGGATGAACACCTCGTCCTGGTAGGCAGGGGACAGGCCGGCCGACGGCTCGTCGAGGAGCAGCACGCGGGGCTCGCTCATCAGGGCCCGGCCCATGGCCACCATCTGGCGCTCACCTCCTGAGAGCGATCCGGCCCGCTGGCGGCGGCGGGAGCCGACGAGGGGGAACAGCTCGGCCACCGCCGCGAAGCGCTCGGCGAAGCGCTTGGGCTGGAGGTACACCCCCATGAGGAGGTTCTCCTCGACGGTGAGGCGGGGGAAGACGTTGTTGTTCTGGGGGACATAGCCCACCCCCTTGGCCACCAGGGTGTGGGCGGCCAGTCCGGTGATGTCGTCCTCGCCCAGACGGACCGAACCCGAGCGCAGGGGGATGAGGCCGAAGAGGGCCTTGAGCAGCGTCGACTTCCCGGCCCCGTTGGGCCCGATGACGCCCACCATCTCCCCCTCGCCCAGTTCCAGGTCACAGCCGTTGAGGATGTCGACCTCGGGGACGTAGCCGGCCACCACGCCCTGGGCCGACAGCAGCGGCACCTTCGCTCCCTCGGCGGGAGTCAAGCGTCCTCCCCGCCCGGCGCCGGTCCCGCCACCTCGGCCTCGATGCGGGCCTCGGCCTCCTCGAGCTGGGCCCGCTCCTCGGCCTCGTCGAGCGGTGCGTCGTGGTGGGCGCCGAGGTAGGCGTCGATCACCCGCTGGTTGGCCCCGATTGCATCTGGAGGACCTTCGGCGATCACCCGACCCTCGGCCATCACCACCACCCAGTCGCTCACGTCGTGGACGACGTCCATGTCGTGCTCGACGAACAGCACGCTCGTGCCGTCGCCGGGCAGGGTGCGCACATGGGCGAGCAGGGACTGGGTGAGCACCGGGTTCACGCCGGCCATGGGCTCGTCGAGCAACACCATGGCCGGCTCTGCCATCAGGGCCCGGGCCATCTCCAGCAGCTTGCGCTGGCCACCCGACAGCGTCCCGGCGAAGTCCTCCGCCATCGCCTCCAGCCCGAAGCGGGACAGCAGCGTCCGAGCCTGCTGCTCGATCGCACGCTCCTGGTCCCGCCACAGCGGCGGGACCAGGGCCGTGAGGAAGCCCTCGCCCCGCTGGTTCGTGGCGCCCAGCAACATGTTCTCGAGCACGCTGAGGCGCGACAGCGCCTTGGTGAGCTGGAAGGTCCGTACCAGCCCCCGGCGGGCCACCTTGTGGGAGGGAAGCCCGCTTAGGCGCTCCCCGTCAAAGGTCCAGGTTCCGGCGTTGGCCTTGTCGAAGCCGGTGAGGAGGTTGAACAGGGTCGTCTTGCCCGCCCCGTTGGGTCCGATGAGCGCGGTGATGACGCCTCGCTGCACCTCCAGGTGCTCGACGTCGACCGCTACCAGGCCGTCGAAGCGGCGGCACACGCTGTCGATGGCCAGGATGGGGTCGGGCTTGGCCACTCCCGGCTCGGGCGCCACCCCGGCGAGGGCTGGGCAGGGGGGGCGAGCGGTGAGGCCATCGACCGGACTACCGGCGGACATCGAGCTCGATCTCCCGGCGGTCGCCGAAGATGCCCTGAGGCCGGTAGGCCATGAGGAGCATGAGGGCCAGCCCGACCAGCATGAAACGCACCTGGCCGACCTGGACACCATCCATGATGGCGGTGGGAATGAGCTCCTCCCGCACGGCCTGGCGCAGCAGGTTGTCGCTCAACGACAGCAGTGCCCAAAAGATCATGGCCCCCACCACCGGGCCCAGCACACGAGCCGTGCCTCCGAGGATGAGGACCACGTAGGCGAAGAAGGTCAGGTCGGGCGAGAAGGTGTCGGGCTGGACCGACTGCGTGCTGATGGCCAGGACGAAGCCGGCGATGCTGCCGAGCACGCCGCCAAAGAGCAGGCTCTGCATCTTGTACCAGTAGACGTTCTTGCCCAGGCTGCGAGCGGCGTCCTCGTCCTCTCTGATCGACTTGAGCACGCGACCCCAGGGGCTGCGCATGAGCACGAAGACCATGGCCGCGGCGATGGCCACCGCCAGCCAGGCCACGAGCAGGAGCCAGGTTTGGCGCTCGGTGAAGATGAGCGGCCCGGCGCCGTAGCGCCCGGGGGCGAAGGGGTTGATGGCGTAGAAGTCGCCGGCGAACTGGGTGAGGCCTGACGAGCCGCCGGTGTAGTCGCGGAGCGAGACCGACCGCACCATCAGGCGCACGATCTCCGAGGCGGCGATGGTGACGATGGCCAGGTAGTCGGCCCGCAGACGCAGCGTGGGCAGGCCGAGGAGCAGAGCCAGCACGACCGAGGCGGCCAGACCCACGAGCAGTCCCAGCCACAGCGAGGTGCCCAGGTAGGTCACGGCCACGGCGATCCCGTAGGCCCCCACGGCCATGAAGCCGACCTGGCCGAAGTTGAGCAAGCCGGTGTAGCCGAAGTGCACGTTGAGCCCAATGGCGGCCAGGGCGAACACGGCGGCGAAGTCGCCCACCCCGGCCTTGAGAGCGTTCTCGAGGATCAGTCCCCACTCCATGGCTCAGCCCAACCGCTCGGGTTGGCCCAGCAGGCCCTGGGGCCGGACCAACAGGATGAGGATGAGGATGGCCAGGGCTCCCACGTTCTTGAGCTCGGGGGCCACGACCAGGGTCGATAGCTGGATGAACACCCCGACGACGAAGCTGCCCACGAGAGCGCCGAAGGCGGTGCCCAGCCCTCCCAGGATCACTCCCGCGAACATCAAGAGCAGCAGCTGCACGCCCATCTGCCAGCTCACCTGCTCGGTGAGCCCGAGCAACACCCCGCCGAGGGCGGCCAGGCCCCCGCCGAAGAACCACACCAACAGGATCACCCGCTCGACGTCGATACCCGACGAGGCGGCCAGATCGGGGTTGTCGGCCACCGCTCGCATGGCCTTGCCCGCCTTGGTGCGCAGCAGGGCCAGACCCACGGCGGCGAGCACCGCCAGGGACAGGATGATCGAGAAGATGTCCTTGGGGGCGATAGCGACGGGTCCGAGGTCGATCGCCCGCTGCACGGCGTACTGGGCGAAGGGACGGGTGCGGCCCCCGAACTGGTACAGGAAGAGGTAGCGCACCAGCAGGCCCAACCCGATGGAGATGACCAGCAGAGCGATGAGCCCCGTCCCCCGTCGCCGCAGCGGGCGCCAGAGTGCCTTGTCGAGGCCGGCGCCGGCCAGCCCGCCGATGACGACGGCCACCACCGTGGCGGGAACGAAGTGCAGGCCGAGCGTCACGTTGACGAACCAGCCAACCAGGGCGCCGAAGGTGACCATCTCGCCGTGGGCGAAGTTGATCAGTCCGGTGGTCCCGAAGATCAGCGACAGCCCCACCGAGGCCATGGCGATGATGAGCCCGAACTTGACCCCCTCGACCAGGAGCTGGAGGACCCTGGCGAGCGTCCCCCCGATCTCACGGTCACCTTCCCCGAGGGGGAACAACAGGGTTCGCTGCTGACCTTCGCGGATGGGAAACTCCAACGTCGCCCGATCGGGGTTGCGCAAGGTGAGGTCGCCGAGCGTTTCATCGTCGATGGTGGCCGAGTAGTTACCGGGTCCGGGCACTTCGAGCTGGAAGATCCCGTCGGCCCCGGTGGTGGCCGTGCCCACCGTCTCGCCGGCGGCATCAGCCACGGTGATCTCCACGCCCTCGACCGGCTCGTCGTCCTCGTCGACGATGGTTCCCCGCACGCCCTCACCCGTGTTCTCGGCCGCTTGGGCCCCGACGGGTGAGGCGAGAAGGATCGACATCCCCACCATGGCAGCCAGCATGAGGAGGAGGCGATGGGCCAATCGTTGCCGCTCAGGTCAGGCCGACGTGGGCCAGGACGTCGTCGAGGGGGGCGATCAGTCCGGTGATGAAGGGACCGAAGTCGGCGTAGTGGGCCGAGCCGGCGTCGAAGCGCATGGTGTGGACGCACTCCTTGAGGTCGTCGGGGTGCACGCCGAAGAGGGTGACCGCCCACTCGTAGTCGTCGAGACCGGTGGAGCCGGTGACGAGCTGCACCACCCGCCCGGCAAAGGCTCGTCCGCTCTTGCCGTGGTCGTACATGAGCTCGAGGCGCTCGTCGTAGGGCAGGGTGTACCAGTTCTGGCCCACGTCACGGCGCTTGGACATGGGATAGAAGCACAGCGCCGGCATCCCTTCGGGGGGGAGCGTCGGGTACAGGCGCTCACGCTTGGCCTTGTCGGGGACGCCTTTGGCGTACTCGGAGACCTCGGTGAGCGAGACGTAGGAGTCGGCGATCTGCAGACCGGCTGCCTGCAGGTCGCGCTGAAGGTGCCGGAGCTGCCAGAGGTCGGGACCGAGGGCCATGAAGCCGAGGTCGGCCTTGTGGCCGAGCACGGCGAAGGGGACGACCTGGTGCTCGCCCTCCTCGGCGGCCTTGACGGCGGCGGCGATGGCCTGGGGGTCGGCGCCGGCCGTGGCCCGGCAGAACAGGTGCAGTACCGCCAGGCCTTCGGCGGGGACGACCGGCTCCGGCGCAGCGCTCATCGCGGTCACGTTACCGCCGGCGGCCCGCTCTACAGTGACCGGGTGGTCCGTCCTCCCTTTCGTGCTGCAAGACTCACAAGACCTGAAGGAGCGGGGGATGGCCTACGTCTTGAGCTCCGTGCTCATCGCCGGGCTGGTCTTGGGCACCATATGCCTGGGTGGCGGTTGACGAAGGAGGATACCTCTGCAAGGCAGCGCTCGTGGTCGTCTCGTTGACTGTCGTTGCCTGGCTCTACACTGCGCAGGTGCACTTCCCCCTTCGTGCTACAGGACGTGAAGGAGCGGATGATGGTGACCGATGTACAACGACGCACGCTGTTCGATGCGCTTGTCAACCAGCTGGGTGAAGGCCCGGCCGAGACGATGATGGAACTGCTGCCCCCGGTCGACTGGGCCGACATGGCTCGCCGGAGCGACGTGGCCGAGCTTCGATCGGACTTGGTGAGCGAGATGCGGGCCATGGATGGCCGCCTCACCGGCGAGATCGGCGGTCTGCGCGGCGAGATGGGTGAGCTCCGAGGCGGGATGCGGGCCATGGATGGCCGCCTCACCGGCGAGATCGGCGGTCTGCGCGGCGAGATGGGAGGTTTGCGCGGCGAGATGGGTGAGCTTCGCGGCGAGATGGGTGAGCTTCGGGGTGAGATGCGGGCCTTGGGCTCGCGGGTCGAAGCCCAGTTCGCCAAGCTGGTCGTGGCCAACCTGCTGACCTCCGGAGCCTTGGTGGGCCTGGTCCTCGGAGCCGTGCGACTGGCCGGAGGCTGACGTTCGAGGAGCGGCTTCCGGCTACCTGTTCAGGGGGCGGGTGAGTACAGGGTCATCCGCTCCCCCCGCACGAAGCCGGCCAGCATGATGCCGCCAGTTCGGGCCGTCTCCACGGCAAGGGCGGTGGGAGCGCTCACGGCCACCACGGCGGCGAAGCCAGCGGCCCAGGCCTTCTGCACGATCTCGAACGAGGCCCGCCCGCTCACGTAGAGGCCGAGGCGGTCAGCCGGTAGGCGGCCGTCGAGCAGCAGCCGGCCGACCACCTTGTCGACGGCGTTGTGGCGACCGACGTCCTCGCGCATCACGAGCGGCTGCCCCTTGTCGGTGAAGGCTGCTGCCGCATGGACTGAGCCGGTGCGGGCGAACAGGGCCTGCTCGGTGCCCATCCTCTCGGGCAGGGCAACCAGCACGTCGAGGTCGAAGGTGGCCTGGGGAACGACGGGGGACAGCCGCTCGACGAGCTGTTCGATGGAGGTGGATCCGCACAGCCCGCACGATGAGGTGGTGGGCCGGAGGCGCTCTGGTGCTGGGGGAGCGAGACTGCCGGTGTCCACCGTGACGACGTTGAAGGCCGAGGAGATGGCCGACCCGGTGGCGCAATAGGCGACGGTCCTGATGGCCGCACCACTGAGGAGGCCGTCGCCCAGGCACAGCCCGGCGGCCAACTCGAAGTCGTGGCCCGGGGTACGCATGGTGGTGGTGACGAGGTTGCCGTCGAGACGGACCTCCAGAGGTTCCTCGACGATCAGCTCGTCGGGTGCGCTGTGTAGGCCCGCCCCGGTCCGCTTGGTCACCATCACCTTGGCGATCCGGCGAGCCACGGCGCCAGCCTAAGCAGCAGTGCGTAGCGTTGGAGTTCGTCCCACTGGTAGCAAGAACAATAGGCGCGGGACGCGAGCAGGGTACGTACATACGTTGGGGCTGGGAGCGGTAGCAGCTGAGGTGCTCACCTGGAAGACCCAGCTCGACTCCCTGGCCTGGCTCTGTCGCACCTGTCACCTGGACAAGACCCATCGGGGCGCTCGCCTGCACGGACCTCCGGGCGACCGGCGCTGGGTGGGGCCCACCGGCCAGAGCAGCGGGCCCGATCCGCCGCCCGACGACGGCGCCCCACCCGTCGCCTCGCCGAGTGACACCGACGGCCCCCCTCTTCGGAGATCCTTCGGCGGCCTGAGGATGGGACGCGGTGGTGCGGCGAGCCTGAACGTGGTTCGCGATAGGGTGGCCGACCGTCGTGCGCCCATCCCGCTCCGTCCATCCCACCGCCCGGTACCTCGCCGCAGCTCTGGCGCTCGCCACCGTGCTCGGCCTCATCTCGGCGCCGGTAGTGGAGGCCCAGTCAGCCCAGCCGGCCCCCCCTACCGAGCCGACCGCGGTCATCGAGGGGAAGGGCTGGGGCCACGGCGTGGGCATGGCCCAGGACGGCGCCCTGGCGCTCGGCCGCGAGGGTGCCTCCACCGCCGACATCCTCCAGCACTTCTACCCGGGGACGAGCCTCGGCCAGGAGGGGGGCGACGTGCGGGTGGCGGTGGTGACCGCGGCCGGCGACGCCGTGGTGTCCTTCCCCGGAGGCGGAGAGGTGCGCAGCCCCCGTGACGGCCCCCAGGCACCGGGCTTCCCCGTCGCCGTGGCCCCCGGCGGTTCGGTGCGGCTGCGCTACGACGGGGCCTACCGGGCCGAACCCCTCAGCGGGGCGACGGTGGCCGCCCTCGGCGTGGGACCTGCCACCCCCGTCGTGGCCGCCGAGTCCCCCGGGTTCACCTTGCCCCCCGACGAGGGCGAGTCCGACGGGGAGGGGGGGGACGGCGGCGGGGGCTTCCTCGGGGGCGGGCTGCTCGGACCCGACGACCCTCCTCCCGGCGAGTCCCCGTCACCACCTTCGGGAGGGGAGGGATCCTCGCCCGGTGCCAGCCCGCCACCCGGCTCGCCCCTGCCCGGGACCCCACCCGGGGCGCCGCCACCCCCGGCCGAAGAGGTGGGAGTCTCGGGCTCGGCCCTCTGGGCCATCCCCCGAGGCGGGTCCACCGTCGGGGTTCCTGCCCGGGGCGCCACCTACCGAGGGGTCGTGCAGGCCGTCGCCGCCGGGGGCGACCTGCGCCTGGTCAACGAGGTCGACGTGGAGGACTACCTCCGGGGCATGGGAGAGGTGCTCGACAGCTCCTGGCCCCGCGCCTCGCTCGGGGCCCAGGCCGTGGCCGCCCGCACCTACGCCCTGCGGGCCATGAGCCTCGGCGGGGAGCTGTGCGACACCCAGGACTGCCAGGTCTACCTGGGCACCCAGGCCGAGTACGGCGCCATGGACGCGGCCGTGGCCGGCACCCGGGGCCAGGTGGTGCGATTCGGGGGCGGGCTGGCCCAGACCGTCTACTCGGCCAGCGGCGGGGGCATCACGGCCACGCCCGAGGAGGGTTTCGCCACCTCGGGCCAGGGCCTGCCCTACCTGGGCGCCGTCGCCTACCCGACCGGCGACCCTCAGGCTTGGGACCTGCAGGTGCCGCTGGCCCAGCTCGGTCGGCGCTTCGCCTACCCGGGCACGCTGACCGACGTGCGGGTGTCCAGCGCCGGCCCGTCGGGACGGGCCCTCACCGTCGAGCTGGTGGGCGACGCCGGACCCCGGGAGCTGGCGGCCCCGGCCTTCGACGACACCCTGGGCCTGCGCTCGACCTTGTGGACCATTCGCATCGAGGCCCTCCCGCCCCCGCCGCCGGATGAGGCCGGCACCGACGAGGGCGGCGTTGCGTTCGGGTCGGGCCGCGGCCAACTCGGCGGACGCCTGTCCGGCCGAGTGTTGCCGGCGAGCCAGGGCCGACTGCTCGATACCGACGGCCTGGTCACGGTGGCTGCGCTGGCCCATCTGGAGGACCCGCTGCGCATGGCCGCTGTGCTCACCCTCGCCGTGCTGCTCGTCGGGATCG
>JALZNY010000313.1 GCA_030857525.1 Actinomycetota bacterium | reverse complement strand
CAGGGCCCGCAGGAGCGACGCCTCGGCCCCGGTGCCTTGGACCCGGGCGTCGGCCAGCACGACCCGGAAGGCGAAGCCGCTGGCGCCCAGCTCGGCCAGCACGTCCTCGCAGGCGGCGCTGCCGGCGCTGGTGACCAGGCCGACCCGCAGGGGGACGGCGGCCAGCGGCAGGGAAGCGTTGGCGTCGAGCAGCCCGTCGATGGCGAGCGCCCGCAGCACCCGCTCCCGGTCGGCGGCCAGGCGACCCAGGGTGTGGACGGGATCGACCTCCGACATCACCAGGGTGATGCGGCCATGCGAGTACTGCACTCGTCCCCGGATGCGAACCTCGAGGCCGTCGGCCAGGGCGAACCCCGGCCAGTCTCGTAGGAAGCGTTCGACGGCCAGGCGATCAGCACGGAACAGGGCCACCCCGATCGAGGCGGTAGGGCCCCGGCGAGAGTTGCGCTCGCAGAGCGAGAAGTAGACGTGGCCGCTGGGGTTGGCGGGCCGGAATCCGCTGAGCTCGCCCCGCACCCAGACCTCGGCCGGAAAGGCTGCGCTGACCGCCCGGGTGATCCCGGCCGCCAGCTCGCCCACGCCGTAGGTGTGCTCGGGTACCTCCTCGGCGAAGAAGCTTCGCTGCTCGGCCTGGGCCATCGCCCCATTGTGTCGCAGCGGTACGACAGTCCCGCCGGAAGGCTCCCAGGAGCCGGTGCTACCACCCTGCCGGCAGCGGCGAGGTCTTCATTATCGGCGCCATCTCCGACCAGGACCCCGAGTTGCTCGGTCGACCACTTGGCCGAGGAGCTCGACGTCGAGGTGGAGTACGTCCTCGTCACCGGCTACGCCGCTGCGGTCAGCCTGTTCCGCTCGGGCGATCTCGACATGGTGTGGTTCGGCGGCCTCACCGACGTCCAGGCCCGCCTCCAGGTCGAAAGGGCCCAGGTCGCGGTGGTGGGCCTGGTGGGCGCCGGTGGCCTGGGCAGCCTCCTCGCCCTCCAGCTCGCCGCCTTCGACCACCGGGCGGTGACCGCCACGCTCCTCTCCCTGGTGGCCCTCACCTTCGCCGTCGACATCGCCGGCTCCGTCATCCGCCGCTCGCTCCGCTGAACGGCACCGGCTCAGCTGCCGGCTAGGCGCTCGACGGCCGTCCGATAGGCGGCATGGCCGCCACGAGGACCGAGAGCGATCACCTCGATGGTGTCATCGGGCTCGAGCCGATAGATGATCCGAAACCGTTCCGGGTGGTCGCCGGGGAGGTCGAACCGCAAGCGCCGGCACCCGGAGAGATCCCCGGAGACGTGCCGGACCCCAAGCAGCTTCCCGATCTTGCGGTGCTCGGCCAGGTCGGTGATCGCTTGGAGCGCCACATCGACGAGGGCCTCGTCGATGTGGGCTAGAGCGCGTAGGTCGTCCAGGACCTGCGGCAGCAGGGCGCGGTGATAGGGCCGCGCCACTCAGCCGAAGCGGCGGGGGTCACGACCCAGCGCTGCCGCAGCTGCGTCGAAGGTGACCCGCTCACTGCCGGCATCGTTCAGCCGCTGGTGGGCGTCAGCGCCATCGAGATGGTCCTCGATGACGGGAAGGATCTCTAGCCACAGCTCCCAAGGGATGATGACGCCTTGAGGGCGACGGTGGCTGCCGAAGGCGATCGGTTCGGCACCGCTACCCTTTCGTTCGAACTCGGCGGCGATGCGGGACAACTTCGCTCGGGCTTCCGTGGTGGGCAAGATGTCATGGTGTCGCGTGGTGGCCATGCCCATCACATTAGCCGAGAGTCGTACGTATTTCGGTACGATTCGTGGACTGTGCCATCAGCCGCTCGATCCACTCGACCCTCAGGGAATGGGCGCTGGTCGTCGATGTCTGTGAGGGTTAGCGTCGCTGGATGACATACCAGCTTGCTTTGAGGATCCCAGATGAGCTAGCTGAGGAGCTGGACGTGCTCGTGTCCCACGGCCGCTTCGCCACCAGGACCGAAGCAGTTCGGTGGGCGATCAGCGACCTGGTGGAGCGTGAACGTCGTGCTCGTGTAGGGGAGGCCATCGTCGCTGGCTACCGGCAGGTGCCGGAGACAGACGAGGAGCTGGAGACGGCCGAGCAGAACCTTCGCATGCTTATCAGCCAAGAACCCTGGTGAGCGCACCTGGGCAGGGTGACGTGTGGTGGGCCGAGGAGCCCGACCTCGGCCGGCGTCCCATGCTCGTCATCACTCGCGACGTCGCCCTCCCGGTCCTGACCAGGGTGTTGGTCGCCCCCGTCACCCGCACGGTTCGCAACATCCCGTCCGAAGTCGCTATGGGGCCCGAGGAGGGGCTCGGCCAACCGTGTGCGGCAAGCTTCGACAACCTGCAGTCGATCCCGAGGTCAGCGCTCATCGAGAGGGCCGGATCGCTGGCACCGACTCGACGAGACGAGATCTGCCGGGCCCTCGGCGTGCTTGCCGACTGTTGGTGACCAGGGCGTGTCCCCGATGAAGATCCTGGGGCGATACGGTCGAGCCAAGAGCGAGGTGTCGACGGGGTAGCGCTCAGCCATCCCGCTGTAGACGAGGCGCCTGGGCAACCTCCAGCGCCACCACATCAAGAGCTTGAGGCCGCTGCAGACGCTCGACGTGAGGACGGACCAGCGACTCGTCAGAGAGCCGACGCAAGCCCGCCTCGACCGTCGCCTTGATCGTTGAGGTGCCGGCATGACCGCGCTCCCGTTCAAGGAGGTCGTCGTCAATGTCCACCAACGCTTGGTCACAGCGGGAAAGTACATCTTGGGTGAAAGATTCGTAGATACCTACTCGAGCAGCCTGCCGGCGACCAAACCCTCGAGGTGCAAGGCAATGGCCTCAGCAGCAAGGCGCTCACTCT
>JALZNY010000312.1 GCA_030857525.1 Actinomycetota bacterium | reverse complement strand
CGAGCACCTGGAGCGCCTGGGCCGCATCCGCACCGCCGCCGACGAGTGCGGCCGCCTGGTAGGCGTCCTGGCCGACCTTCCTGGTCCAAAGGTTCGGACCGGGCCCTTTCCGGCTCCCGGGGGGGCGCTGCTGATGGTGGGTGAACGGGTCACGCTCTGCGCCGGTGACGGTCCCAGCGGCACCGAGTCGATTACGGTCGAGGAGCCCGGTCTGGTCGAGGATCTGCAGGTGGGCGACAATCTCGCCCTCGGCGACGGAGCTGTGGTCCTCGCGGTCGAGGCCACCTACCCCGACCGGGCGGTCGCCATCGTGCAGAACGGGGGATGGCTCCAGGGTCGACCCGGCCTGCACCTTCCCGCCGAGCGCCTCCGGGCCGCGTCGCCCACGGCCGAGGACCTGGAGCAGCTCAAGGTGATCGTGGCCGCCGGCTTCGACATGGTGGCCATCTCCTTCGTCCGCTCGGCCGGCGACATTGCCCGGGCCCGGAACGCCGCCGGCCCCGGCGGTCCCCTGATCGTGGCCAAGATCGAGACCCGTCCGGCCGTGGAGCACCTCACCGAGATCATCGACGTCGCCGACGCCATCATGATCGCCCGAGGTGACCTGGGTGTGGAGTGCCCCATCGAGGAGCTTCCCCACCTGCAGAAGCAGATCATCCGCACGTGCGTGGCCTGGGGCCGGCCCGTGATCACCGCCACCCAGATGCTCGAGTCGATGGTGCACGCCCCCACCCCCACCAGGGCCGAGGTCTCCGACATCGCCAACGCCGTGTTCGACGGGACCGACGCCCTCATGCTCTCGGCCGAGACCGCCATCGGCCACGACCCGACTGCCGCCGTGCGCACCATGGCTCGCATCGCCACCCGGGCCGAGGCCGAGGCCGACTACGTCCAGTGGGGTGGACGGCTGGGCAAGCTCCAGCGCCTGGAGGCTGTGCCCGGCCTGCTGGCCATCACCGCCGCGGTGAGCGCCGGGGCCTGGCAGCTGGCGCTCAACGTGGATGCCGACGCCATCCTGTGCTGCACCCGCACCGGCTCCACCGCCCGGGCCATCGCCCGCTTCCGCCCCACCGCACCGCTGATCGGCCTCAGCCCCAGTGCTGCCACCGCCCGCCAGCTCACCCTCACCTGGGGCCTGCTCCCGGTGACCGTGCCCGAGCAGGACACAACCGACGACATCGTGTGGTTCGCGGTGGAACGCGCTTATGCCATGGGTCTGGTCGACCACGGTGACACCGTGGTCGTCCTGGCCGGCAACCCGGTCGACCCCGACCCCGTCACCGACGACCTACGGGTGGTACGCGTTCGCTGACCCCCTGCCGTTCTTTCGGTGCTCACTCGCGAGAGGTGGGACTCAGCGCCGAAAGAACGGAGGAGATCGCCGCTCACCCCACCAGGTCGCGACCCACCCGGCCGCTGCGGAGGAACTCCCGCCGGCGCTCCGACTCGTGCAGGCGGAACCGCCGCCACACCCAGACCAGGGCGGCCAGGCCGGCCAGCTCCAAGACCAGGTTGGCCAGTCCCCGCTCGACGCTGGGCAGGCTCTGGGCCCCGACGTCGGTGCCGAGCACGGGCCACCAGAACACCTCGGCGTCGGCCCAGGCGCCGTCGAGGACCAGGTGGAGGAACGTGCCGATGGGCAGGGCCAGCAGCCGGCGGCGCAGGAGCCGGCGCCCCCGGGTCCCCAACATGACGACGACCAGGAACCCGGCGCTGGCCCCCAGCGTGTGGGCGGGCCACGGCCCGGTGGCGCCCAGGAGATCGAGGAGCACGTCGACCACGTCAGGCAGCAGAGCCCCGGCCACGATCAGGCGGTGATCGATGGCGGGGTCACGAAAGACCACCCAGACCGCCACCAGGGCCATCCCCGCGAACCACAGGATCAAGGGACGAGGATGCGCCCGCACTCCTCGTGGCGCACGACGGAACCGGGCGCGCCGCGACGCAGGTGGTCGAGCTCCACTGCGGACAACCCCAGATGGCAACCGCTACAGCGGCCTCCTTCGACCCGGGCGATCCCGACCCCGTCGAACCGCCGGCGAAGGCCCTCGTAGGTGGCGAGCAAATCGGGAGGAACCTGGCCGGCTTGGCGGTCGCGCGTGGCCTGCTCCCGCGCCAACAACGCATCGACCTCAGCTTCGCCCTCGGCGAGGAGCCCGGCCAGGCGCCGGCCCTCGCTCACCAGGGCCTCTCCCTCGCTATCGAGCCGGTTGCGCTGGGCATCCAGGGGCTCGGTCGCTTCCATCACCTCGAGGACCTCGTCCTCGAGAGCTCGCTGGCGCCTCCGCAGCGCCTCCAGCTCGGCCGAGAGCGCCTGGAGCTCCCTCGGGGCCACCACGGTCCCCGAGTACAGCCGCTCCTCGGTGGTCCCGATCTTGGCCACGACCAGAGCCACCTCGTCCTCCAAGCGGCGCTGGCGCCGGTCGAGCTCATGCGTCTGGGCCTCGACGTCGCCCTGGGCCCGGGTGACCTCGGCCAGAGCGCTCGACTGGGTCCGCAGCTTGGCTCGCTCGGTCAGCGTCGCTCGACGGTGACGGAGCTGGTCGATGACCAGGTCGTGGGCCTGGACGTCGAGCAGGGTCTCCAGCGACGGGTCCGCCATCACTGGTTCCCCCAGAGGCCCCTCAGCAAGGGAACGGCGGGTTCTCCGCTGGCCAGCCCGGTGGGTTGCAGCTTCCTCCACCACCACCACCACCACCACCTCCACCGCCGGGCGGCGAGGTGGGCGGCGGCCGTTCGGGATCCCTGGGGGCGGGGGACCCTCCTCCATCGTCGCCGCGGTCCGGCGGACGTCCGGGCGAGGGATCGATGGCGCCGTCGTCGCCACCTCTGCCCCCCGGCGCCTGGCCGTTGGAGGGGTTGCTCTGGACGCCC
>JALZNY010000311.1 GCA_030857525.1 Actinomycetota bacterium | reverse complement strand
GTCCCGGGGACCCCCGAGAGCCACCCTGACCCGCCGTCTGGGCCTGACCCGGACGGCAATTGTGGAGCCTCGGCGCTGCTCTACAGCGTTCCGGCTCCACAATTCGCCCAGGAGTGAGAGAAGGCATCATGACCACATCACTCTTGTAGCTATGATGCGTTCATGAGGACAACTGTCACCCTCGATCCCGACGTCGCCGCCGCGCTCGAGCAGGCCGCCCGCGACCGCCGCACCTCGTTCAAGAAGGTGTTGAACGACGCCGTCCGGGCCGGGTTGCGCCCTACGGAGGCGCCTCGCCCCTACCGCCTCCCGACCCGGCCCCTGGGCCTGCGAGCGGGCATCGATCTCGACAAGGCACTGGCGATGGCCGCCGATCTCGACGATCGAGAGGCGATGCGCAAGCTCGAGCTGCGGAAATGAAGCTGGTCGACCTCAACCTCCTGCTCTACGCCGTCGACGAGACCTCGCCCCACCACGGGCCCGCCCGAGACTGGGTGGAGGAGGTGATGTCCGGGCCCGAGACGCTGGCCCTGGCGTGGTCGGTCCTCCTGGGCTTCGTCCGCCTGTCCACCCGCGCCGCAGTGTTCGAACACCCGCTGGAGGTCGACGACGCCCTCGACCTCGTCGACGGCTGGCTGGCACAACCGGCTTCCACCGTCGTGCACCCCACCGAGCGCCATGCCGTGATCCTGCGGTCGCTTTTGCAATCGCTGGGCACGGCCGGGAACCTGACCACCGATGCCCATCTGGCGGTGCTCGCCATCGAGCACGGTGCCGAGCTGTGCTCCACCGACGCCGACTTCTCTCGCTTCCCCGGCATCCGCTGGACCAATCCCCTCCGGGCCTCTCGGTGAACCCTGAACCGCTCGCCGGTCGGACCGCGCTGGTGACCGGGGCCTCCCGGGGCATCGGGGCCGCAACTGCTTCGGCCCTCGATGCCGCCGGTGCTCGGGTCGCCCTCAGCGCCCGCGACAAAACCAGCCTCGAGGAGGTGGCGACCAAGCTGCGCCACGATCCAGTCGTCCTCCCGGCCGACCTGGCCGACCCCGACGCTCCCGCTCGGCTGGCCCAGGCCGCGCTGGCGAGCCTGGGCGCCGTCGACATACTCGTCAACAACGCGGCCGTGGCCGCCCGCCTCGACACGGTCGACACCGATGCCGCCCTGATCGACGAGCTCCTGGCCGTCAACGTGCGGGCGCCGCTGTTGCTCATCGCCGCCCTGGTCCCGTCGATGATCGAGCGGGGCGGCGCCTCGGTGATCAACCTGTCGTCGGTGTCAGCGCTCCTGGGCACGCCCCGACGGGCCGCCTACGCCGCGAGCAAGGGAGCGCTCGACGCGGCGACCCGCTCCCTGGCCGTCGAGCTCGGGCCCCAGGGCGTCCGCGTCAACGCCGTCGCCCCCGGGGTGGTGGACACCGCGCTGTGGGAGCGCAACAAGGCCGTCCCCGGCGTGGTCGAGCAGATCGAAGCGTTGACGCCGCTGCGCCGTTGGGCCCAGCCCGTCGACATCGCCGACGTCGTCGTGTTCCTCGCCTCCGATGCCTCCCGCTTCATCACCGGCGAGACGATCGCCGCCGACGGCGGCATGGCCAGGACGCTCGATCTCCACGACGGAGCCGTGTAGGGACGCCGCCGCCATCGTCCGCCCCCACGTGGACACCTTGCCCGTCGTGGCCCGGGCCGGCGGAAATTGTGGTGCCTCCGCGCTGCTCTACAGCGCCCAGGCTCCACAATTCGCCGGCTTGGGGAACTAGCGCTCCGGTTCGGCGGGGGCGGGGCCGGCTCGCTGGAGCTCCCGTTCGACCTGCTCCCAGGTGAGGACCTCGCCGCCCGCCGTACGTACCGGCGCCCGGCGGTCGAGGGGGACGCCGGGTGAGCGGTCGTCGAGCTCCTTGCTGGCGGCGAAGCGGAAGAACAACACGGTGATGACGCTCCACAGCAACAGGCCGCCCCCTACCTTCATGAGCATGCCGGCGAACTGTTGGTCATGGGCCACCGAGAGGCCGAAGACCCGGGGGACCACGTCGTAGGCCCGGTAGACGATGCCGTCGGCGAAGGTCAGCCAGCCAGCGGGGACGGTGGGGATGATCGACTGCAGGAACAGGTAGCCCATCTGTCCGGGCAGCGACAGCCGCAGCTCGGGCAGGGGCCCGGCCACCGGCAGCCACATGAGCAGGGCCGTGGCCACCACCAACACGTGGACCCCGTAGTGGAGCACTCCGTTGGCCACCGAGGCGTTGACCACCGCCGGCCAGTGGGTGAAGACCACCACCCCGTTGAAGATCAGCGTGGCCGTCACCGGCCGGGCCAGGCGGCGCACGATGCCGTAGCCCTTCCCCGAGCCCACCAGCATGCGGGCCAACCAGGTGGGCGTGGCCAGCAGGGCCATGGGCGGGACCACCAGTGACAGCAGGATGTGCTGGCCCATGTGCACGCCGTAGAGGTACTCCTCAGCGAGATCATGGACCGGCCAGTCGGCGGCGACCCACAGGGCGATCAGGGCGCCGACGAACCAGGCCACCTGGCCGCGCGTCACCACCGTCTCGCCCGGCCGGGTGGCCCGGGGGCCGATGCGGGTGACGGCCCACCAGTAGGCCAGGGCCAAGCCGACGAGCAGCGCCCACACCTCGGGGTGGGGCTGCCAGCGCCAGGGATCTCCCCGCACCACGGTGGCGGCCAGGACAAGCATCAACGTGGACCCGACCGGCCCGGTCCTACCAGAACCGGAAGGTCGTCAGGGTGATGACGTAGACCCCGACGGCCAGCATCAGGCCGGAGACGAACACCCGGGTGAACAGGTTGGAGTCGAAGCGCAGGTGCATGAACCAGGCCACCACCATCACGAACTTGACGATCATCATGATGACCAGCGTCGG
>JALZNY010000310.1 GCA_030857525.1 Actinomycetota bacterium | reverse complement strand
CCGGCCCCGACGGACGTCCCTTCGCCAAGGGCCTGGTGCGGGTGAGCTCCGCCACCCTGGCGGAGCTGGCCGGCCGGCGCACCTCCGAGCTGCCCGAGGGCGTCCCTCACGAGGTCGTTCACCGCGACGACCTGATCGTCCTCCCCTGAGGCCCGTGCGGCGAGATCCCGGATCTACTCCTTGGGCTCCTGGGCGGGGCTGACCGGCTCACCCTCGTCGCCACCGTCGCCGGTGCCGACCTGACCGGCTGGCGCGGGCGCCTCGATGCCGAGCTGGGCCCGAATCTCCGACAGGCGGTTGCGAGCCTCTCCCTGCATGGCGGCCTGTTCGACCTCGAGCATGCGGCTCTCCACTGATTCGCCACTGAGCTCGGCCATGCCCTTGGCCTTGGCGTAGCGGGACTCGATCTTGTTCTGGACCTCGGCCAGGGAGGGGCTGTCGCCCCCCACCGTCTCGCTCAGCGAGGCCATGGCCGTGTTCATCTGCTCTTGCATCTTGGCCTGGTCGAGCTGGGACATGAGCTTCTGGCGCTCGGCCAACTTCTTCTGCAGGGCCGAGCCGTTCTGGGCCACCGCCGCCTTGGCCTGATCGGCGGCCTGGGCCGACTGGAGATGGAGTTGCTTGAGGTTCTCCACCTCGCCCTCCAGCACGATGAGACGGTTGGCGAAGGACTCGGCCGCCGAGGTGTACTCGCCGAGCTTTTTCTCGTCGCCGGCCTGCTCCGCCTCGGCCGCCATGACCACCGCCTGGCGAGCGGAGCGGTTGACCTTCTCCAGCTCCTCCAGGGTGCGGTTGAGCCGCATCTCGGTCTGCTTCTGGTTGGCGATGACGTTGGCCGCCTGCTCCTTGAGCCGGCGGTGCTGGTCCTGGCTGTCACCGATGGCCTGCTCGAGCTGCACCTTGGGGTCGGCGTTCTCGTTGAACTTGCCGGTAAGGGCAGCAGTCAGGTAGCGCCACGAACGCTTCATCAGTGTCAGCATCTCGCGATCCTATTGCCCGAGGGCCCGCGTCTCGTCCACGGCCTCTCGCAGGGCGACGAGCTCGTCGACCACCCCGGCGATGACGCCGTCGACCTCGCGGCCGAGCTGGTCGGTGTCAGAGGCGGCGGCGCCTACCGACAGCTCGACGACGGTGGCCACGGCCTGGTCGAGGCGGCCGCACAACACCGCCAGCTCCCGGTCGGCCTGCCCGGCCCGCGCCCGCAGTCGCTCGGCGGTGTCGAGCTGGGCATCCTGCGAGGCGGCCACCAGATCATCCACGACGGCCCCTGCCGATCCTGTCACCGATGCCGACACGGCGGACACTGCGTCGGCGAGGGCATCACCCCGCTGGGCGATGCGCCAGCATTCCTGAGTGCCCTGCTCGACGTTCCGACCGATCGCCTCCAGGCGTGTGCGCAGGGGACCGCCAGCCATTCCATCGACCACCCGCTGGAAGCGCCCTTGGGCCTGGAGCACCCGCTTGACGTGGTGGCGCCAGGGCTCGCCCACGGCGAAGGGATCGATCCGCTCCCGGCGCCGGCGACGCCGCCCCCATCGTCGACTCCAGCGGGCGAGCATCAACCAACGGTATGCCACGATGGCGCGGTGCAGTGAGCGCTAACTCCGGGCGCTACGATGTGGCGACTGATGGCTGAGACGGCGACGATACGGGTGACCCGCGTGACTCGGGACCAACTTGCCGAAGAGGCACGCCGGCGTGGGGTCTCGCTTGCGATGTTGCTCGCCGGGATCGCCCAACAACGCGAGACCGCAGCCATGGTGCGTTCGGAGTCCGAGGCAGCCCTTCTCGACTCGGAAAACCCCGACGTGGAGGAGGAGGATCGCGACTGGGAGGCCACCTTGGAGGATGGCATCGAGTGAACCTCGGCGGGCCGACATATGGCTCGTCTCGCTCGGAGCGGCCCGTGCTGGGGAGCCTGGAAAGACACGCCCCGCAGTTGTCTTGTCGGTCGACGAGTTGAACATCGGTGCCGCCACCGACCTGGTCGTGGTCGTCCCACTCTCGAGTTCAAGGGCGCCGTCGTCCCTGCGTCCGGAAGTCCTTCCGGTTGAGGGCGTCGACCAACCGAGCAGGGCGATGTGCCGAGCTATCAGAGCGGTAGCTCGAAGTCGCCTGCTTCGTCGTACCGGGGGGGTCAGGCCCGAGACCCTCGCCGAGATCGAGCGTGCGCTCGTAGCGATCCTCGGCTTCGGCCAGGGTGGCGAACCGGAGAAGGGTGGGTCAGCGGGCTGAGAACCACTCCACCGTGTGAGCCAGGCCTTCGGGGAAGCCCACCAGCGGGGTGTGGCCGAGGTCGTGCTGGCTGGCGGAGATGTCGGCTCGGGTGTGGCGGACGTCGCCGGCCCGGGGCGGGGCGTGCTCGGGGGCCACGTCGACGCCGAGCAGCTCGGAGAGGATGCCGAGCAGGTCGAGCAGCGAATAGGCCTGGCCCCCCGCGATGTTGTAGGCCTTGCCGCTGCAGCGTTCGGCCGGGGCGTGGGCGGCGGCCAGGTTGGCGGCCACCACATCGGTGATGTAGGTGAAGTCGCGACTCTGGTGGCCGTCGCCGTGGACCTCGGGGGCCTGGCCCTGGCGCAGGGCCTCGATGAACAGGGGGATTACGGCGGCGTAGGCCGAGTCGGGGCGCTGGCGCGGCCCGTAGACGTTGAAGTAGCGCATGGCGACGGTCTCCAGGCCGTAGAGCTCGGCGAACACCCGGCAGTAGTGCTCGCCGGCCAGCTTGGACACCGCGTAGGGAGAGCGGGGAACCAACGGCGTCGACTCGGGGGTGGGCATGACGTCGGCCCCGCCGTAGACGCTGCTGGACGAGGCGCTGACCACGCGACGCACCCCGGCGTCGGCCGCCGCCTTGAGCACGGTGAGGGTGCCATGGGT
>JALZNY010000041.1 GCA_030857525.1 Actinomycetota bacterium | reverse complement strand
GTTCTATCCGGGCGCCAAGATCGGGGTGATCGGGGCCAACGGCTCGGGCAAGTCGTCACTGATGCGGATCATGGCCGGAGAGGACGACGGCTACAGCGGCGAGGCCCGCCTCAGCCCCGGCTTCTCCGTCGGGCACCTGCCCCAGGAGCCGACGCTGGACGAGACCAAGGACGTGCTCGGCAACGTCATGGACGGGGTGGCCGAGACGAGGGCGGTGCTCGAGCGCTACGAGGCGGTGTGTGGCGCCTTCGCCGAGCCCGACGCCGACATCGATGCCCTGATGGGCGAGCAGGCCGAGCTGCAGGATCGCATCGACGCCAGCGGGGCCTGGGATCTCGAGCGCAACGTCCAGGTGGCCATGGAGGCCCTCGGTGTGCCACCCGGCGACGCCTCGGTGGCCACCCTGTCGGGAGGCGAGCGGCGCCGCATCGCCCTGTGCCGCCTCCTGTTGCGCCAACCCGATCTGCTGCTGCTCGACGAGCCCACCAACCACCTCGACGCCGAGTCGGTGGCCTGGCTCGAGCGCTTCCTCCAGGACTACCGGGGCACCGTCGTCGCCGTCACCCACGACCGCTACTTCCTCGACAACGTGGCCGGCTGGATCCTCGAGCTCGACCGGGGCCGGGGCTTCCCCTTCGAGGGCAACTACTCGGCCTGGCTGGAGCAGAAGTCGGCCCGGCTGGCCACCGAGGAGCGCCAGGAGTCGGCCCGCCGGCGCACGCTGGAGCGGGAGCTGGAGTGGGTGCGCATGTCGCCCCGCGCCCGCCAGTCGAAGGGCAAGGCCCGCCTGCGCAGCTACGACCAGCTCCTGGCCGAGGCCTCCGCCGCCGACCGGGCCACCGACACCCTCGAGATCACCATCCCTCCCGGGCCTCGCCTCGGCGACCTGGTGGTCGAGGCCGACCACCTGTGCAAGGGCTACGGCGGGCGGGTCCTCATCGACGACCTGACCTTCTCGCTCCCCCCGGCCGGCATCGTGGGCGTCATCGGCCCCAATGGCGCCGGCAAGACGACCCTGTTCCGCATGGTGGCGGCCGCCGCCAGCGAGGTTGGCGGGCAACCCACGGCGGGCGACAACCACGAACAGGCCGATGCCGGCGAGCTGGCTGTGGGGCCCACGGTCGAGCTGGCCTACGTCGATCAGTCCCGCGCCTCGCTCGAGGCCGAGCACAGCGTCTACGAGGAGATCACCGGGGGGGTCGACCAGCTCCGGGTGGGTGGGCGCGATGTACACGGGCGCGCCTACGTCGCCTCCTTCGGCTTCAAGGGATCCGACCAGCAAAAGCGCGTCGGGGTCCTCTCCGGGGGCGAACGGAACCGGCTGCACCTGGCCAAGCAACTCCTGTCGGGGGCCAACCTCCTGCTGCTCGACGAGCCCACCAACGACCTCGACGTCGACACCCTGCGGGCGCTGGAGGAGGCCCTGCTCGCCTTCGCCGGATGTGCGGTGGTCATCACGCACGACCGGTGGTTCCTCGACCGGGTGGCCACCCACATCCTCGCCTTCGAGGGTGACGGCGCCGTGCAGTGGTCGGAGGGGGCCTTCAGCGACTACGAGGCCGAGCGCCGGCGCCGAGGGCTGGACGACGCTCCCACCCGAGGCGGGTACAAGCCCCTCGCCCGGAGCTAGAAGCAGAGCCGGGCCGGGGTGCACGGCGGAAGCACCCCAAGCCCGGCGCCGAGAGGATTCCACCGGATCCAGCACTCGTCAAGACCAACACACGTGGCCCCCCCGAGCCCGTCCCGCCGACCTAATCGGAGGTGGAAGCAGGCAGGATGGGGGGGTGAGCACCAACCCACCGAGGTGTCGGTGACAGGCGGAGCCACGGCGCCCGGGCGGGCGCCGGCCGACCTCTCCCTGGGGGCGTTCAGCGACGCGGCGCCCTGGGTGGTCGAGCCCGACAAGCTGCGGTGGCGCATCGGCCTGGCCCGGGTGCGCTCCCGGACGCGCGCCGAGGTGCCCGAGCTGGTCCGGCGGCGGCGGATCCCGCCGCTCGGTCGCCTGGTCTCCACCGCCCGCCACCTCGGCGTCCCGGTGGCGGTTTGGGCCATGGGCGACCGTCGGCGCAGTCGAGAGGTGTCGCGCGCCGGTCTCTCCCGCCGGCTGCGACGGGCGGCCGAGCGCTTGGGTCCCACCTACATCAAGCTGGCCCAGATCATCTCTGCCGGCGAGGGCCTGTTCCCCGAGGAGCTGGTCAACGAGCTCAAGGGCTGTCGCGACCGGGTCCCGCCGGAGTCGTGGACCGATGTGCGCACGGTGGTCGAACAGGAGCTGGGCCGACCCCTGGAGGAGGTCTTCACCTCCTTCGACCGCAACCCGCTGGCGGCGGCGTCGATCGCCCAGGTGCATGCCGCCACCCTCGTCACCGGCGAGGAGGTCGTGGTCAAGGTCCAGCGCCCCCAGGTGGCCGGCCTGGTCCGGCGTGACCTGGCCATGATGTCGTGGCTGGCGCCCGCCCTGGTCGGGCGCATCCCGGTCGCCTCCCTGGCCAACCCTCCCGCCCTGGTCGAGCTGTTCGCCGACACCATCAACGAGGAGCTCGACTTTCGCCTCGAGGCCGAGAACATGCTCGACGTCGCCCGCATGCTGGCCGCCTTGGACCAGCGCCAGCTCGTGGTCCCCCGGCCCCATCCCGAGCTGGTCACCCGCCGGGTGCTGGTGATGGAACGGCTCTCGGGGTTCGCCTTCGACGACGTGGCCGGCATGCACGGTGCCGGCATCGACACCGAGGCGGTGGTGCGCACCGGCATGGTCGCCTTCTTGGAGGGCGCCATGCTGCACGGCATCTTCCACGGCGATCTCCACGGCGGCAACCTCTTCGTGCAACCCGACGGTCGCACCGCCCTGCTCGACTACGGCATCACCGGCCGCCTCGACGAGCCCCGCCGCCTGGCCTTCCTGCGCCTGTTGATGGCCAGCATCACCAACGACGTGCAGACCCAGCTCGCCGCCCTACGCGATCTGGGCGCCCTCCCCGCCGACGCCGACCTGGAGGCGGTCATCGTGGATCTCCGACTCGACCAGCCCGCCGTCGATCCCACCACCATGACCGGCGACGAGCTGGTGGCCGAGCTGCGCCGGGTGATCAAGGCCCTCCTCGGCTACGGGGCACGGCTGCCCAAGGAGCTCATGCTGTTCGTCAAGAACATGGTGTTCCTCGACGGCGCCATCGCCACCCTCGCCCCCGACCTCGACCTCTTCGCCGAGATAACGCATGTGGCCACCCACTTCGCCACCGCCCACGGCGAGCGCCTCAGCCGCGACATCGGTCTCGCCGCCGGCGCCCTCGAAGTCGACCTGAGCGGAGTCAAGGCCAGCTTCGGCGTGGCCCCCGAGACCGAGGGCCTCACCTACCGCGAGCTCCAGGAGCGTCGTGACCTCATCCGCAGCCGACTGGGTGAGCGGGAGGCCGGGGACCGGGGGCGGCGGCGCCGAGGGAGCACGCCCGACTGAACCGGGGGGGGCCAGGAACACCCCATTCCTCGGGCTCAACGGCGCAAATCCTGGGGTGCCGGGCCGGAGGCTCCCCGGCCCGACGACCAATTTCGTCCGACCACCGTCCCGCGCGGTGCCGGACCCCGGCAGAGGGTTTTCACCGTGCGTCGTAGCTTTGCTGTTGTCACCGTCCTGGCCCTGGCCCTGGGTCTGCCGCTCGCCCCCTCGGGGGCAGCGTCCCGGGGAGGGAGGCCCTCGTCCTCTGCCCCGGAGCTGGAGCAACGGGCCCGTGACGAGGCCGCCCAACGCTTGCTGGCCTCGTTGGCCGAGCGTGACGCCACGGCGACAGAGACCAGCACCAAGGCGGGACCCAGCGTAGACCTGACGGGGACGACCGATGCCGGGCCCGCCGGCACCCAGGCCCCGTCTCCTTCGAGCAGCGGCGGGAGTCCCAAGTTCGACGCGGGCGCCGGCGGAGCCCAGCAGGTCCCTAACGAGTGGGTCGTGGCCCTCCAACCCTTCGCCGACCCCGACGAGGCCGAAGCCCTGGCTCGAGGCTTCGGCGGCGACGCCGAGGAACGCTTCCGGGCCGTGTTCGAGGGCTTCGTCTTCCGGGGACCGGAAGTCGCTGCCCGCCGCCTGGCCGAGCACCCCCGGGTGCGCAAGGTCACGGCCAACGGCGTGGTCGAGGCCAGCGCCGACTCCAATCCAACTAGCGCCGCATCCAGGCCGACCAGGCCCGGGCCGCCGGAGCCACGGGGTCCGGCCAGCGGGTGGCCATCCTCGACACCGGCATCGACCTCGACCACCCTGACCTGAACGCCAACATCGAAGCCAGCCGGGGCAAGAACTGCGTCAGCTCAGGCCGCAGCACCGACGACGACAACGGCCACGGCACCCACGTAGCGGGCATCGTGGCCGCTGAGGCCGACGGCTCGGGCGTGGCCCCCGGAGCCAAGCTGGTCCCGGTCAAGGTGCTGGGCAGCGACGGCAAGGGAAGCTTCGCCGACGTCATCTGCGGCATCGACCAAGTCGCCAGCCAAGGCGGCATCGGGGTGCTGAACCTCAGCCTGAGCGGTAAGGGCGACGCCGGGAGCTGCACGGACGGCTTCGTGCGGGAGGCCATCTGCACGGCCGTCAAGAGCGGGATCGTGGTCGTCGCCGCCGCCGGCAATGACGACGCCAACGCTTCCTCTTCGATCCCGGCCCGCTTCCCCGAGGTCATCACCGTGTCGGCCCTCGACGACCGCGACGGGACGCCGAGGTCCGACAGGTTCGCCTCGTTCAGCAACTACGGCACCGGGGTCGATGTCATCGCCCCCGGCGTCAGCATCGTCTCCACCCGACGAGGGGGCGGAACGGAGACGAGGAGCGGCACCAGCATGGCTGCCCCCCACGTGGCCGGCGCCGCCGCCCTGGCCCTGGCCGACGGGGTTGGCGCGAGCAGCGTGCTCGCCCGCCTGCAGAGCACCGGCGAGTGCCCCAACGCCACCTTCGCCGGAAGCGACACGAGCTGCTCCAGCCAGGGGACCTGGAGCGGCGACGGCGACTCGACGGCCGAGCCCCTGGTCAACGCCTTGGGGGCGGCCGGAGAGGGTGGAGGCGGCGGGGGACAACCGGGCAACTTCAAGCCGACGGTCGACATCACCTCGCCCAGCAGCGGCGCCGAGCTGAGCGGGAACGTCACCGTCGAAGCACGGGTTGACGACGAGGAGGACAGTGCCGGTGACCTCGTCGTGACCTACACCTTGGGCACCAAGTCCGGCCCGCTCGCCCACATCGGCAACGGCGTGTTCCGGGCCACCGTCGATACCAACCAGGTGGCCGACGGAACCGTCTCACTCGGCGTCACCGCCAAGGACTCCGACGGCGCATCGACCAGCGACACGGTTCAGGTCGCGGTGGTGAACGACGGTGGCACCGCGCCAGGGGAAGCAACCGTGGACATCACCGATCCCGATGAGGCTGACCAGGTCGATGGCAGGCAGACGATCGCGGCCGAGGTCAGCGGCGTCTCCGCCGGTGACGTCGACCGGGTCGAGTACCGGATCGACGACGGTGCCTGGCTCGCCATGTCCTACCGCTCCAAGAAGGACGACTACAAGGCCTCGTGGAAGACCACCGACGTAGACGACGGGGAGCACACCATTACCGTGCGGGCCGTCATCGGAGACGAAACATCTACGTCCCCACCTGTCACCGTTGAGGTGAGCAACTGACCGGTGCCCCCCTTAGGCGCGGGTGATCTGCCAATCTGGTGACCGATGTCGACTCGAACCCGTGTCCTGACCGCCGTGGCCGGCGTGCCCGTGGTGCTCCTTATCGTGCTGGTGAGCGTCTGGGCCGTCGACACCCAAGGGGCGGACGACCAGGTCGTGCGCAACGTCGAGCTAGCTGGGCGGGCCATCGGCGGGCTGGAGCGGCGCCAGCTCGAGCCCATCGTCGCCGAGGTAGCCGAGCGCTACCCCGACGCCACCGTCCGGGTCGAGACGGCGGACGGCGACCTCAACGCCACCGGCGAGGAGATGGGCCTCACCCTCGACCAGGAGGCCACCGTCGAGGCGGCCCTCGAGGTCGGCAGGAGTGGGTCGGTCTTCGTGCGCCCCTTCGCCTGGCTGGCCTCGCTGGTGGCGGGGCGCGACGCCGAGGTGGTCGTCGCCGCCGACGAGACCATGGTGCGCACGGTGCTGGCCGAGAACGACCCCACCGGGCGCCAGGCCCCCGTCGAGCCTGCCATCAGCGGGGCCGAAGGCCAGATCACGGTGATCCCCGGCGCCCCAGGGGTCGGGCTGGTGCCCGCCGAGGTGGCGGCGGCCATCCCCCCGGCAGCTGCCAACGGCGAGCTCCCCATCGTCGTCCAGGCCGAGCCGGGCACCATCGACCCCCAGTTCGGGCCCGCCGACGCCGAGGCCCTGGCCGAGGAGGCGCGCGCGCTCACCGAGGCCAGCCTGGCGGTCGAGTCGGGCGGCACCGGCGCCGAGGTCCCGCCCGAGACGCTGCGCACGTGGCTGAGCTCCACCGCCACCCCTGAAGGGCTCGAGCTCGTGTTCGACGAGACCACGGCGTTCGCCGATCTGAGCGAGTTGCTCACCGACGCCGGTGAACGCCCCGTCGACGCCGGCTTTCGGGTTGAGGGGGACACGGTGATCGCCGTAGCCGGTTCCACGGGCACGGAGTGCTGCGAAGAGGGAGCCGGCCAGCTCGTCATCGAAGCTCTGGCCTCGGGCGGCGGCGGACCCGTCGAGCTCCCCCTCAAGGTCGTCGAGCCCGAGCGCACCCTGGCCGAGGCCCAGGCGCTGGGCGTCAACCAACCCATCGCCAGCTTCACCACCAACTTCCAGGCTGGCCAGTCCCGGGTCAACAACATCCACCTCATGGCCAACAAGACCAGGGGGGTGGTCATCGAGCCCGGCGACACCTTCTCGGTGAACGGGTACGTCGGCATGCGCACCCGAGCCAAGGGATTCACGCCGGGAGGCTTCATCAACAACGGGGTCCTCGAGGAGGCCATCGGCGGGGGCGTCTCCCAGTACGCCACCACCTTGTTCAACGCCGCCTTCTTCGGGGGGCTCGAAATCCCCGAGTACCAGAGCCACTCCCTCTACATCTCCCGCTACCCCTACGGCCGAGAAGCCACCCTGTCGTTCCCCAAGCCCGACCTGGTCATCGAGAACTCCACCCCCTACGGGGTGTTGCTGTGGCCCACCTACACCGACTCCAGCATCACCGTGACGCTGTACTCGACCCCCTACGCCACGGGCGAGCAGACGGGCCAGACCCGCAGCCAAGCCGGCAACTGCACCCGGGTCACCACAGAACGGACCCGCACCTACGTCGACGGTCGGACCGAGGTCGACACCGTGTTCGCCACCTACCGACCGGGCGAGGGCGTCAACTGCTGAGAGGCGTCCTGGCCCCCTGGAGCAGCCCCGAAGGTCCGGGTGGTGGCGTCGACCACGACCTGGAGGTGCATCGGGGTGCCCGCGCGAAGCTCCTGCGGGTGGGCTGGCCGACCTCGCCCAATGGGGTTAGGGCCTAGCGTGCCCGGCCCCGACGTGGTCGTGGTCGGCGCCGGTCCCGCCGGCGTGGCCGCCGCCGTGGAGATCGCCCGGGCCGGCCGGCGCGTGATGCTGATCGACAAGGCCCGCTTCCCGCGGGACAAGTGCTGTGGCGACGGCCTGACGGCGGGCGCTCTCCGTCAGCTCGAAGCGCTCGGCCTCGACCCCCGAGGGCTGGCCTCGTGGCAGCCGGTCGACGACGTAGTCCTGCACGGCCCCACGGGCCACGGGCTCCGCCTGCCCCTGCCCCGAGGTCGGGGCGCCTTCGCCGCCGTGGTCCCTCGCCTCGAGCTCGACGCCGCCTTGGTGGATCTGGCCCGCTCGGCCGGCGCCGAGGTGGCCGAAGGCCACGCCTGCACGGGGGCGGAGGTGGGCGACGACCGCATCACCTTGGAGGTCGCCGGCATGGGTGCGGTGGCAGCCCGCTACGCCGTGGGGGCTGACGGGATGTGGTCGCCGTTGCGCAAGCACCTGGGTGCCGCCCCCCCCGCCCGGCCCGACCCCGCAGCCCGACCTGGGCGCCTGGGCGAGTGGCACGCCTTTCGCCAGTACTTCACCGGCGTGGGTCCCGCGGCAGCCGCGGCCCTCCACGTGTGGTTCGAGGGCGACCTGCTGCCCGGCTACCTGTGGTCGTTCCCCCTGCCGGGCGGCCGGGCCAACGTCGGCTTCGGCATCGAGCGGGGGCGCCTTCCCACCCGGGCCATGAAGGAGCTGTGGCCCGAGTTGCTGGCCCGGCCCCACGTGCAGGCCGTGCTCGGCCCCTACGCTGCACCCGAGGGAGCCCATCGAGCCTGGCCCATCCCCTCCCGCCTCCACGACGTACCCCTCTCGGCCGGCGGAGGACGAGCGCTCTTCGCCGGCGACGCGGCCGCCGCCTGTGATCCGCTCACAGGCGAGGGGATCGCCCAGGCGCTGCTCACCGGCACCCTGGCCGCCCGGGCCGTCCTCGGTGCCGGCCCCTTCAAC
>JALZNY010000309.1 GCA_030857525.1 Actinomycetota bacterium | reverse complement strand
ATCGAGATGCGCTCGGCCCGTAACTGGAACCCGGCCACCAACACCCCTTGGGGCGCAACCGACGCGGCCAGGTTGGTCACCACGGCACCTTCGGTCCCGGGCTCGACGAAGATCATGACGTTGCCGGCCATCACGACCACGTCGAAGTGGCCATCTGGGAGGGCCACGGTGGCCAGGTCGCCCACGCGCCAGTCGAGCTCGGGCGCCTTGGCCCTGGCCGTGGTCAGCATCTCGGGGTCGAGGTCGACGCCGACCACCGTGATGCCCCGTCGGGCCAGCTCGATGGCGACCCTTCCCGTCCCACAGCCCGCGTCGAGCACGCTTGCGGGAGCGAAGGCGGCCACGAAGTCGGCCTCCCCGTGCATGTCGAGCCCGGCGGCGGCTCGCTCGGTGAAGCGGATGTCGTAGTCGTCGCCCCTGGGATGCACGGCCCCATCGTTGCCGACGTCGTCCGGTGCGACCACAATGGCGCTCGACGCACGACGACGGGGAGGGGGTGGGCCATGGCTGGACGCTGAGCGATGCGAACGTCGTCCGGTCGGGCGACCACCCACTGATCTAGGAAACGGGACACCCGAGCCCGGTACACCCTGAGCCCGTACGGCCGGTCCATTGGACGGCCACCTGCATGAAAGCGAGCGTCCATGACCGCAACACCCTCCCGTACCGCCCTGCCTCCCCTCCAGGCCCTCCGGTCCGTGATCGAGGAGGTGGTGGCACCGGGCGCGGTGGAGGTCGATCGCAGCGGCACCTTCCCCCGAGCCGGCATCGAGGCTCTCGGCCAGGCCGGCCTGCTGGGCCTGCTCAGCGCCCCCGAGGTGGGGGGACGGGGCGAGAGCTTCCGGGCCGCCGCCCTCGTGATCGAGGAGCTGGCGCAGCACTGTGCCTCCACGGCGATGGTCGCCATGATGCACTACTGCGCCGTCCCCCTGGTCGAGGCCGAGGGCCCCCGACCGGTGCGGGAGGCGGTGGCCGCCGGTGAGCACCTCCTCGCCCTGGCCCTGTCCGAGGCCGGCTCGCGCAGCCACTTCTGGGCGCCGGTGAGCACCGCCGTCCCCGAGGGCGACGGTGTCCGCCTCGACGCCCGCAAGAGCTGGGTGACCTCGGCGGGCGAGGCCGACAGCTACGTCTGGTCGAGCAAGCCCGTGGAGGCCGACGGCCTCAGCACGCTGTGGCTCGTCCCCGCCGGCAGTTCCGGGCTCTCCGTGGGCGCCCCCTTCGACGGCCTTGGTCTGCGGGGCAACAGCTCCAGCCCCATGACGGCCGAGGGCCTGATCGTCCCCGCCGACGCCAGGCTCGGTGCCGACGGCGCCGGCTTCGACCTGATGATGATGGTGGTGCTGCCCTACTTCCAGGTCATGAACGCAGCCTTCTCGGTGGGGACCATGGATGCAGCCACCACCAAGGCGGCGGCGCATGTGGCCGGGACTCGCCTGACGCACCTCGACCAGTCGCTGGCCGACTCTCCCACGGTCCGGGCCTACGTGGCCCGCATGCGCATCCGCACCGACATGGTGCACACCCTCCTCCTCGACTGCCTGGCTGCCCTGGAGGAGGGCCGGGACGACCTGATGCTGCGCGTGCTGGAGGTCAAGGCCGCTGCCGGCGAGAGCGCCACCGAGGTCACCGACCTGGCCATGCGGGTCTGCGGGGGTGCGGCCTTCCGCAAGGAGGTGGGGGTGGAGCGCCACTTCCGCGACGCCCGGGCGGCCACGGTCATGGCCCCCACCACCGACGTGCTCTACGACTTCATCGGGCGCATCAGCTGCGGTCTCCCCCTGTTCGAGGAGCCGAGCTGATGGCGGAGCCGGCACCGACGTTGGTGATGGGGGCGGTGGCCTACGACCCCAAGGTGGTCACCATCTGGGAGGGGTTCAAGGAGTGGTTCGCTCGCCACGGCCTGGCCTTCGACTACGTGCTGTACTCCAACTACGACGCCCTGGTCGAGGCCCTGGTGGCCGGGCACCTCGACGTGGCCTGGAGCTCTCCCTTGGCCTGGTTGCGGGCCGAGCGCCTGTGCCGAGCGGCCGGCCACGGAGTGGCGGCCCTGGCCATGCGCGACACCGACTGCGATCTGACGTCGGTGGTGGTGGTGCGAGACGGCAGCACCATCGCCGAGGTCGACGACCTGCGGGGCTGTCGAGTCGGCGTCGGCGCCGTCGACAGTCCCCAGGCGACCCTCATCCCCCTATCTCACCTGCGCAGCTTGGGGCTCGTGCCGGGGGTGGACTTCGAGGTCGTCGGCCACGAGGTGGGCGTGGGCAAGCACGGCGACCACGTCGGGGGTGAGCGTGACGCAGCCGAAGCTCTGTTGCGGGGAACGGTCGACGCGGCCTGCATGATCGACGGGAACCACCTGCTGTTCTCGCATGAGGGCACGCTGCCGCCGGGATCCACGCGGATCCTCACCCAGACCGCCCCCTACGACCACTGCAACTTCACCGTCGGCCCCTGCGCCTCGCCCACGCCGGTGCTGCGCTTCGGCGAGCTGTTGCTGGCCATGTCCTATGACGATCCCGCCGTTCGTCCGCTGCTCGACCTGGAGGATCTCAAGACGTGGCGGCCCGGGCGCACCTCCGGCTACGCCGCCCTGGAGGCCGCCGTAGGAGAGCAAGGGGTTTACGACGACGAGGGCGGCCTGCCCGGCCGGCCATGACGGGGGCCAGCGCCGCAGCCGTCGAGCACGATCAGCCTGTAGAGGCCCTCGACCTGGAGGATCTCGGCCTCGATCGGGGCGGCCACCTCCTGGTCAAGCGAGCCCTGGCCGGCATGGCACCGGGGGAGTGTCTGACCGTGGCGGGCCGTGCCCCTGCCCTGGCCGTGCACCTGGCTGCCTGGTGCCGATCCCAGGGCCACACCCTGATCGCTCCGCAGGGTCCCGACACCA
>JALZNY010000040.1 GCA_030857525.1 Actinomycetota bacterium | reverse complement strand
CCTGGTGCACGCCCGCCGGCTGGCCCGGGAGCTGTTGGCAGTACGCCATACGGGGACCCTGGTGCTCGCTTTGGAGCCCGGCGTGGACGACCTGGCCGTGATGGGCAGCATGGGCTCGTCCATGGACGTCGGGCGCCGGGTGGCGGTGGCCGAACAGGCCCGTTCGACGGCGGCCCGCACGGTTCGCTCACCGGCCCTGGCCGAGGTGCGTGGCGTCCTGGAGGCAGCGGGGTAACCGTCGTTCTTTCGGCTGTGAGTCCCAGGGGTTGGGACTCAGCGCCGAAAGAACCCTGTCTACGGATCTGGCCGACTGGGGCCGACCCGTGGCCAGGGGGGCGACCGGTACCGTGGCCCGGTGCCCGTGCCCCCGGTCGTCGCCGCCTACCGGGGCCAGCCGGTCGAGCGGGTCCCGGTGTGGTTCATGCGCCAAGCCGGGCGTTCGTTGCCCGAGTACCGGGCGTTGCGGGAGCGCTACTCCTTCGCCGAGGTGGTGCGCACCCCGGAGCTGGCCGCCGAGGTGACCCTGCAGCCGGTACGCCGTCTGGGCGTCGATGCCGCCATCCTCTTCAGCGACATCGTCACCCCGGTCCAGGCCGTCGTCGAGGGCATCCACATCCGCCCCGACCGCGGCCCCGTGGTCGACGCGCCTGTGCGCACCAAGGACGACCTCGCCCGCCTCCGTCCCCTCGACCCCGAGGCCGACCTGCCCTACGTGTTGGAGACGGTGCGCCTGGTGCGCCAGGCCCTCCCGAGCGAGGTGGCCCTGATCGGCTTCGCCGGGGCCCCCTTCACCGTGGCCAGCTACCTGGTCGAGGGGGGCAAGTCCAACGACTACCGCCACACCAAGGCCCTCATGCACACCGAGCCCGACGTCTGGGCCGACCTCCTCGATCGCCTGGCTGCCATGGCGCTGGCCACCCTGCGGGCCCAGGTGGAGGCCGGGGCCCAGGCGGTGCAACTCTTCGATTCCTGGGTGGGCGCCCTGTCCGAGGACGACTACCGCCGCTTCGTCCTGCCCGCCTCCCGCCGGGTGCTGGAGGGGCTGGCCGACCTCGACGTGCCCCGCATCCACTTCGGGGTGGGGGCCGGTCACCTGCTCGAGGCCATGGCCGAGGCGGGGGCCGATGTGGCAGGGGTCGACTGGCGCATGCCGCTCGATGTGGCCCGGCGCCGGCTGGGCCGCGACATCGCCGTCCAGGGCAACCTGGATCCCACCACGCTGTTCGCTCCCCCCGAGGTGCTCGAGGCGCAGGTGGGCCGGGTGCTGGCCGCCAACGGGGGCTTACCGGGCCATGTGTTCAACCTGGGCTGGGGCGTGCTCCCCGACACCGACCCCGATGCTCTGCGCCGGGTGGTCGACCTCGTGCACGAGGCCAGCCCGTGAGTCCCGCCGGCCTGGACCCAGTCGGCGTGAACCCCGTCGGCGTGGTCGTCATGGCCTACGGGACGCCGTCTGAGCCCGGCGAGATCGAGGGCTACTACACCCACGTCCGCCGGGGCCGGCCGCCCACGCCCGAGCTGCTGGCCGACCTCCTCCGCCGCTACGACGCCATCGGTGGGGTGTCGCCGCTCGCCCGGCGCACCCGGGCTCAGGCCACCGCGCTGGCCCGCGCCCTCGAGGCCCGCTCGCCGGGGAGCTTCCGGGTGGAGGTCGGCTACAAGCACGCTTCACCCTTCCTGGAGGAGGCGGTGGAGACCCTGGTGGCCGCCGGGGTCGAACAACTGGTGGGCGTGGTGCTCGCCCCCCACTACAGCGCCGGGTCGGTGGGCCAGTACCTGAGCCGGCTCCGCACCCGGGCCGGGGAGCTCGACCCGTCGCTGCCGGTGGTGGCGATCGACGAGTGGCACCTGGAGCCTGCCTACCTGGACTTCCTCGTGGCCGAGGTGCGCCGGTGCCTGACGGTGCTGCCCGAAGCCACCAAGGTCCTCTTCAGCGCCCACTCCCTGCCCGAGCGGGTGGTGGCCGGGGGCGACCCCTACGCCGAGCAGGTGCGCGAGACGGGGGCCGCGGTGGCCGCCGAGCTGGGGCTGTCGCCGTGGGCCGACTGGGCGGTGGCCTGGCAGAGCGCGGGGCGCACGCCCGAGCCCTGGATCGGTCCCGACATCCTCACCGTGTTGGACGACCTGGCCGGCACCGGCCGGGCCCAAGGCGTCCTGGTGTGCCCGTGCGGGTTCGTCTCGGACCACCTCGAGGTGCTCTACGACCTCGACATCGAGGCCCGGACCCGGGCGGGTGAGCTGGGCCTGGCCTTTGCCCGCACCGCCGTGGTCAACGACGACGCCACGGTGCTGGGTGCCCTGGCCGACCGGGTGGTGGCCCTGTCGTCAGGTGGGCGGGTGTGACTGGGCCAGCTCGGCGATGACCTCCGTGCGCCGGGAGATCGACCGGGCCTGCTCCAGGCGCTCGATCAGGGCGTCGGTCGCCAGGCCGAAGGTGCCTGCAGGGATGGTGATGGTTCCCTTGGCCGAGCGCACGACCACGGCCTTGCCCTTGCCCTCCCCGTCGTCGAGGTCCTCGATCCACTCCCAGCGGATGGCGGTGTGCTCGTCGCCGGGGCCGAAGGTGGCTATGCCGTGCAGATCGACCCGCAGCCGCTGCGCACGCCCGAAGCGGCGGAGCCGGATCTGCTCCTCGGCCATGCGCCCCTGCACCGGTGCATCCTGCCAGGTCCATCGCCCCTCGACGGGGCCGGGGGCATCCCGGTGAGTCCAGGTTCGGAGCTGCGGGTGGCGGTGGTGGGCGGAGGGATCGCCGGACTGGCCGCGGCCCATCACCTGGCCGGCCGGCCTGGCGTGGCGGTGACGGTGTGCGAGGCCGGCCCGCGCCTCGGCGGCAAGGTCCGCACCGAGGACTTCGCCGGCGTCGACCTCGACCTCGGTCCCGACGCCTTTCTGGCCCGCCGGCCCGAGGCGGTGGCCCTGTGCACCGAGCTGGGGCTGGCCGATGAGCTGGTCGGCCCGGCTACCACGGCTGCCTATGTGTGGTCGCGCGGACGGCTGCGCCGACTGCCCGCCGGCCTGGTGCTCGGCGTTCCCACCTGCTTCGGCGCCCTGGCCCGGTCCCGGGTCCTGTCGGCGGCCGGGCTGGTCCGGGTGGCCGTCGAGCCCTGGTGGCCAGGCCGGGCCCTGGTCGGCGACGACGCCCTCGGAGCGGTCGTGCGCCGGCGGTTGGGGTCCGAGGTGCACCGCCGGCTGGTCGACCCCCTGGTGGGGGGCATCAACGCCGGCGACACCGACCGCCTCAGCATCGAGGTGGCCGCCCCCAGCCTGGCCGCCGCCGCCCGCAGCCACCGCAGCCTCATCGTCGGGGCCCGCGGGCTGGCCGCTCGGGGGAGCTCGGCCGCCGGGCCGGCGTTCCTGACCCTGCCCGGTGGGCTCACCCGTGTGGTCGACGTGCTGGTGGAGCGACTGTCGGCGATGGGGGTCGAGGTCCGTACGGGGTCACCGGTCACCGCCCTGGAGCCGAGGGCGGGTGGGGGCTACCGGGTGCACCTCGGGGCTGAGACCGTGGACGCTGGGGAGCTGGACGTCGACGCGGTGATCGTGGCCACCCCCGCCCCGGTCGCCGCCCCCCTGCTGGCGCCCCACGCGCCCGCCGCGGCGGCGACGCTGAAAGCCATCGACTACGCCTCGGTGACCCTGGTGGCCTTTGCCTTTCCGCGGCGAGCGGTCGGGCGTCGACTCGACGGCAGCGGCTTCCTCGTGGCCCGGGGCGAAGGCCGCCTCATGACAGCGTGCTCGTGGGCGTCGTCGAAGTGGGCGCACCTGGAGGGGACCGACCAGGTGGTGCTGCGGGTCTCCGCCGGTCGGGCCGGCGACGCCCGGGCGGAGGCCCTGGACGACGATGCGCTCGTGGCCCGGCTGCGCCTGGAGCTGGGTGAGGCCATCGGCATCACCGGAGCACCGACCGAGGCCCGGGTGATGCGCTGGCGCCAGGCCTTCCCCCAGTACGCGCCGGGCCACCTCGGGCGCATGGCGTCTGTGGAGACCGACATGGCCGTCCGCCTACCCGGGGTCGCCCTCGCCGGCGCCGCCCTGTCCGGGGTGGGCCTGCCCGCCTGCATCGCCTCAGGAAGACGAGCGGCAGAGGCGGTCCTGTCTCGGTGCTAGCGACGGCAGGTGTCGTAAGGTAAGCGACGTCGAGTGTCGACCCGGGATCGAGTGCTGAGGTGCGTCAAAAGGGTCGTCTACGTGTGCCGATCGCCTCGGGCGTCCTGGCCGGCGTCGTCTCGGGGACCGTCGTGGGCATCGTTCAACAGTCGATCCTCGCCGGCGCCATTAATGGCGTGGTGTACGGCGGCTTCATGGCGGCCATGTTCGCCTCGTCGCCGTTTCGCCACTTGTCGTTCGCCGGGCTCAGCTACCGCCAGCAGCGGCAGGTGGCCCAGGCGGTGCGGCGCGGTAGGGCGGTGACCGACCTGGCCTTGGCCGACGCCACCGTTCGGTACGCACGGCAGGTACGCCAGCGCCGGATGCACGATAGGGCACTGGCGTTTCGCCTGGCGTGGGGCCTGCTGGTAGCGAGCGTCATCGGTCTCGTCGCCGCCCTGGTGCTCGGCAGTGCCACTGGCTTGATCGCCGCCGGAGTTTCGGTCGTGGTGTGGATCATCGTCCTCACCGTCGGCCCGATCCTCGAACGTCACATCGTGGCCAACGCCCTGGCCGCCGAGCAGGCGACGAGACGCCTCATCGAGCGCGACCCCACCGGCATCCACGACCGGTGACCGCTCGGCGGTCACGACACATCACGATTGCTGGTCTCGTCGGTAGCGGGCGCTGAGGTAGTCCTCGACCCAGTTCCTCGTGCTCCTCCAATGGCCGTCGGCGCCTCGGCTGGCTTGGAGACGGCCCCGGACCGCGGCCGTGCGCAAAGCAGCGGCATTGATGCGGCCGTTGGCAAGCGCGGCGAGCGGCACCAAGCGAGCGGGCCCGGCGACGGCAGGCACGACGAAGCGGTAGAGGTTGTCGAGCACCGCTCGAGCGATGAGCTCGCCGAGTTGACCGGTGTCGCTCTGATCCGCCCGGCGAAGCGCTCGGAGGTAGTCGCTGCGCTGGCGCTTGTACACGATCGCCGGGGGATAGCCCAGCCGCACGAGTACCAGGTTGAGCAGAAGTCGCCCGGCGCGTCCGTTTCCGTCGAGGAAAGGGTGGATCCGCTCAAACCTGGCGTGCAATGACGCGAGCTCCTCGGCCAGCGTCGGCGTGCGGGGCTGGAGCTGGTTGATGTCGTGAACCCAACCGTCGATCTGCGCCGGAACGAGTGGCCAGGAGATCGGCGTCATCCCTCCCGGGAACGATTGGATCTCGTGTTCCCTGAAGTTGCCGGGTGCTTCATGCTCGCTGGCGGCAGGATGGGGAGCGACATCCCAGACCGGCGTCATGAGGACACGGTGCACCTGGCGAAGCTCCGTCAGCGTGAGTAGCCCGCCCGCGGCCCAGGCGCCAGGGCTGGTCGCTTGGAGGTACACCCAGTCGGCGGCATCGGCGTAGCCGCGGACTTCCAGGTACTCGCGAAGCTCCTTGTCGCCGACTGCCCGTCCCTCCGCAAGGAGCACTTCGACCTGCTTGAGAACGAGGGTGTTCCCCTCGATCGCAGTGGAGTGGTGGGTCTCCTCGAGCCAGATGCCCCGCCAGATGTCGACGGCCTCCAGTGGGCTCGGAAGGCCGCCGAGGCGCTGCCAGAGCTCGGCGATCTGGCTGTCAAGGCGCTGGTACACCTCGGCGCGGGGCGGTCGTCCTCGCCGCCCGGTGGCTTCAAAGTGTTCGTTTCTCACCTTGGAAACTCTACCGTACACTTTGTAGTGTATGGGCTGGGGCGATGCAAACGAACCGAACCACAGTTACACAGCTGTAACTCATGCCCGCGCCGCAAAGCACACCAGCCAAGCCAAGCGAGATCTGGGATGATGCCGGGGTCACACACTCACAGCGGAGGCGAGCACATGCCCAGGCGAGGACAGCACGACCAGAGCCCGGGAGACGCCCGCAAGCCGTTCTCCGACAAGGGCGGTCCTGAGGGGCGCCACGCCGAGACCCATGACGTTGAGCGGGAGGAGGCCAGCCGGTCCAAGGCCAGCGAGCCGGAGGAGGACTTCTCCGCCGACCTCGCCCCGGACACCTCGCCGGCAGCGATGGGGGGCCATGTCGAGGAGAGCACGCCCGCGGCCGACGACAAGGAGCTGACAGCAGAGTTGGCGGGGCTTGACAGTGAGGAGCTGGCCCGGTTGTCAGTGCTCGCCGCCGGCGCCCGCCTCGAGCAGGGCGGCACCTACGTCGACCTCGACGACCTCGAAGAGGGCCCGTTCAAGGCCATCGGTAGCCAGGAGGCCGGCCCCGACAACCGCTTTGTAGCCAAGCGTGACACTGACTACGAGCTGTGGAACCGTCTGGTCGGCCAAGGCCGGGAGCCCGAGATCGAGCGTCCTGCGACCTCCGACGACTAGATGGGCGCGACTAGTGCAAGTAGATCCATACTGTCCAGCACACCCGCCGGTTGATCAGTTCGCCGGGGGGAACCGGCCCGGTGCGTCGTCGGCGGCCTCGACTGACGCCAGCCACAGGGCGTCGAAGGCATCTGCGTCCACGTCGACGCCTACGCGCACGGCACGGCCCCGGTCGTCGTCGACGAAGCGCAGCACCTCGTCGTCGAGCACCGGCGCCACGAGACGCCGTTGAAGCGTGATACCGGGCCATCCGAGGGCGGCGGCGCACGTCAGCGGATCATGGTGGAAGGCGAGTAGATCGTCGGGCAGGCCGGCGTGGGTGCCAGCCAGGGTTCCCATCGACCGCTCGACGGCTTGGTGCTCCGCCTGGCTGGCGAGCAAGCGGCCGAGGGGACCGCCAGAGCGAAGTCGCTCCAGGTGCCGCCGTCGCAGGTGGGCCCTAACGGTGAGGCAGAGCGGGACCATGGTCACCTCTCCGGTGTGGGCGACCACCACGCGGGCGGCGGTGGTGTCGCACTGGACGTTCCAGTCCCGGGCTGGTCCCCACGCCGGCATGCCCTCAGAAGGATTGAACCACCCGCCCATCATCACCACGTTCGCCCGGGCGAGCACACCGGGCCGTTCCACCTCCAGGAGGGCCAGGTTGGTGAACGGGCCTATGGCGACGATCGTCGCTCCGGCGTCCACACTCTCGGCCAGCAGGCGCAGGGCCGATCCGGCCGGGCTGGGCGCCGGCGGCACCGGCTCGGGCCAGCGTGGCTCTTCGTCGGGGATGCCAGCGGGCATGACCAACGTCGTCATGGACACCTCGGCGCCAGCGGCCACCGCCACGTCGTCCCGGCCCGCCAGCCGGAGCACGTAGCGCACGTACCCCGCTCGCCGACCACCGGGGTCGATGCAGGTGGTGATGCCGGTCAGGTCGACACCGGTCGAGCCGAGCAGCATCACCAGCGCGGCGAGATCGTCCACGTTGGTTCCCAGGTCGGTATCGAGGTGGACGCGCACGGATCGATCAGCGGTTCCGGAGGCGGTCGAGCTGGCGGCGCTCGCGCTTGGTGGGACGGCCGGTGCCCGACTCCCGGGCGAGGACCGGGTCGACGTGGTCCCTTGGGGGAGGCGCCGGGCTGTGGTCGAGGAGGCACTCGAGGGCCACGGGAGCAGCGACCCGCTTGTCGATGACCCGCACCACCTCGAGGATCCGCACCCGGTCGTGGAGGACGGCCTCGACTCGGTCTCCGACCCGGATCGGCGTGGCCGGCTTGGCGGCGGTGCCGTTGACCCGGACGTGTCCCCCTCGACACGCCGTGGTCGCCGCCGAGCGGTTCTTGCACAGCCGGACCGCCCACAGCCATCGATCGATCCTGGTCACCTCCATGGAGCCTCGGTGAGAAGATTCACTCGTCGTGCCTGCGCTGCCACGGCCACCGTCCGTTGATCTCCACCTCCAGGGTGAACGACAGGAACGTGCGGATGACGACGATGAGGGCGAGCACGCCGACCGAGCGGAAGTTCGGGGAGATGGCGACGGTCCGGATGATGTCGCCGGCGACGAGCAGCTCCAAGCCGAGAAGGATCGAGCGCCCGATCGACTGCCGACACCGGGCGTAGCCGTCGCCGTCCCGCTGGGCGATGGCGAAGCGGAACAGGGCGAGGGCGATGCCGGTGACGATGGCGGCGATCCCCACCGTCTCGACTGCCTTGCCGACTGCCTCGACGGCATCCTCGAAGCTCATCGTCGGGCAGGGGGTACTGCGAGTCGAGGTTTCCCGCCGAGGATTCGGGAGAGGGTCAGAGCCATGAGCGACCAACAAGCTACCGGCACCAGTGACCCGACCTACGACGTCATCAGCGTCGTCTACCACGCCCTCCATGGGGCCGAGACGATCCAGAAGTACCTGGACGACGCCACGACCGACGACGACCTCAGGACCTACTTCCAGCAGGTGCAACAGGGCTACCGCCGAGCCGCTGAGATGGGCAAGCAGCTCGTCGTCCAGCGCATCGAGCACGAGCACTAGCTAGGAGCACCCAGC
>JALZNY010000308.1 GCA_030857525.1 Actinomycetota bacterium | reverse complement strand
CGGCCCTGGCCGCCCTGGCCGCGGTGTTCCTCGCCACCAGGGGCGGTGAGGTGGAGCAGCTCCCCCAGAGCGATGACGTCGCTGACGAGGTGCTCGAGGCCGACCCTCTGACGGGGATCCCTGAGGGGTACCGGCAGTATCGCGACGAGGCCACCGGCTTCACTCTGGCTCATCCCGAGACCTGGGTGCCCATCGCCCGGCCGGAGAAGGACATGCGCCTGGTGCTGAGCGCCGGGGCCGACAGCAGCCTGTTGGTTCGCTACAACCTCAACGACGAGGCTGTCGACACGTCCGCCGACCTGGAGAAGGTCCGTGCCTTCACCGACCTGGTCGCCGAGGGGACGGAGGGGGCGCAGGTGGTCAAGCGCCAGGCGTTCAACCTGCACGGCATCAACGGCATCTCCTACCTCTCGCGCTACACCAACGAGGAGACCGGCCGCCCCCTGGTGAACGCTCACTACTTCTTGTTCCAGGGCCGCAGGATGTTCACCGTGCTGTTCCAGATCGTGCCCTTCCCGCCGGTGGAGCCCGAGGACGACTTCACCCGCCTGCTACCCGACATCAACGCGGTGCTCGACAGCTTCACCATCGAGCCCGGCGAAGCACCCCCGGTCCCGGTGGGCTGAGCGCCACCTCCTTCGTTCTTGCGCCTGAGAGAGGCAGCAGGTGGCGCTGTGCGACGCAAGAACGCCGAGGGTCAGTCGTTGTCGTTGAGGAAGTCGTCCTCGTCGCTGCCGGCCTTCAGCGCCAGGGTGGAGAAGTCGTAGGTCACCAGCTCGTCGCCCTCCCACACCGCACCGAGGGCGAGGGCCTCGTCCTCCTCGTTGAGCGCCTCGGGCTCGTCGCCCGTCCACTGGAAGGGTTGGAACCCGGAGGTCCGCCGGGCCAGGATCACACGCTCACGGCCGTTCGATGCCATCAGTGGGTCTCCTCCCGGTCGGGGGCGTCGCCCTCTTCGAACACCCGGCTCTTCATGACGTCCTCGGCCTGGATGGTGACCAGGTCGCCCTTGGTGACCTTGTGGTTGCCGTCGCCGGACGTGGCGCCCTCCCACAGCCGGATGGCCTGGCGCATGCGCAGGCGATCGAGTGCGTTGCGCACGCTGCGGCCGTTGGCGAAGCGGGGCTGGTCCATGCGCCGCTCCAGGTACTCCTTGAACGCCTTGTCGGCGTCGGGGGCGAAGCGGTACTTCTGCTCGGCGATCATCAGGGCGGCGATGCCCATGAGCTCGTCGATGTCGTAGTCGGGGAAGTCGATGTGGTGGCCGATGCGCGAGCTCAGGCCGGGGACGTCGGTGAAGAAGCGGTCCATGCGATCGGCGTAGCCGGCCATGACCACCACCAGGTCCTGGCGGCTGTCCTCCATGACCTGGAGGAGCATCTCCACCGTCTCCTGGCCGTAGTCGCGCTCGTTGTCGACCCGGTAGAGGTGGTAGGCCTCGTCGATGAACAGCACGCCGCCCATGGCCCGCTTGAGCACCTCACGGGTCTTGGGGGCCGTGTGGCCCACGTACTGGCCCACCAGGTCGTCACGGGTGACGGTGACCAGGTGGCCCTTGCGCACGTAGCCGAGCTGGCGCAGCACCTCGCCCATGCGCTTGGCCACGGTGGTCTTGCCTGTGCCCGGGTTGCCGGTGAAGGACATGTGCAGCGTGGGCGGCTCGGACTCGAGGCCCATGGACCGCCGCACCCGGTCCACCAGGAGCAGGGCGGCGACCTCGGCCACCCGGCGCTTGACGTCGCGCAGCGCCACCAGCTCGGTGTCGAGGCGGTCGAGGACCTCCTGCACCTTGGAGTCGCGCATCACCTCGTCGAGGTCGACCTTGGTGTCGTCGGGGATCTCCTCCAACGGGTCGTCGAGGTAGACGAAGCGTTCGTCGACCTCGACACGCCCGTAGGACGATTCGGCCTTCTCCTTGAGGTCGTCCCGCATGCCGGGACCGGTGTCGGGTGGGGTGGGCTTCTTGGAGTCGGCCATCGTCTAGTTAGTTGCCGTGGTTCCCGGCGCCGTCGGCATAGCGGGACCCGTGCGGGGCCTCCGCCGCGTAGGGGTGCAAGGTGTAGCGCATCGACCGGTCGTGGCTCTCCTGGCGCTCCAGGCGGAAGCCCGGCTCGTCATCGGGCCGGTTGACGATGAACTGCAGCGCCGTGGTCTGGCGACCCCGGCTGGCGTCGTAGACCGTCACCCGGATGTAGTGGTTGGGGTAGGCCTTGCGAGCCTCGTTGACCTCGTAGACCGCCCCGGCGGCGTCCTCCAGGTCGAACATGGGTAGGCCCCACATGTCCCAGTAGACGTTGCGAGGGTGGGGGTCGTCGGTGAACTCGATCTGCACCGACCACTTGTTGTCGAGGGCGTACTGGACCTGCTTGCGGATCTGGTCGTCAGTGAGGTCGGGCAGGTACGAGAACGTGCCTTGGGTGATGTGCATGGTGGCTCCTTAGGACGAAGGGGTCGGGGTCTCGACCTTGTCGGCCGTGTCGGTGGACTCGTAGTCGAAGCTGATCTCGCCCCAGGTGTCGAGGGCGCCTGGAGGGGCTTGCAGCCCTTGGCCGCGCCCTTCAGGATCTCCGGGCCCTCCTTGACGATGTCGCGACCCTCGTTGCGGGCCATGACCATGGTCTCCAGGGCCACCCGGTTGGAGGTGGCGCCGGCGGCGATGCCCATGGGGTGGCCGATGGTGCCGCCACCGAACTGCAGGATGCAGTCGTCGCCCAGGTAGTCGAGGAGCTGGTGCATCTGGCCGGCGTGGATCCCGCCCGAGGCCACCGGGAAGATTCCCGGCATCCAGGCCCAGTCCTGGTCGAAGAAGAAGCCCCAGCCGGCGTCCTTGTGGTTGGTGTAGTCGCGGCAGGCCGAGTAGTAGCCCTTGGTCATGTTGGGATCGCCTTCGAGCTTGCCCACG
>JALZNY010000307.1 GCA_030857525.1 Actinomycetota bacterium | reverse complement strand
GCCAGGGCCCGGACCAGACGGTCGGGCGGTGCGGGTAGCGCGCTGAGGGCGAGGCCGGCCCAGGCCCGTCCCGGTGGTCGTCCTTGGAGCCGGGTGGCCACCAGCGACACCCGAGCGGCTGCTCCGCCGGCCCGCACCACCAGCGCCAAGGCGACCACGAGGCCGGCGGCGAGGGTGCCGAGGCCGGTGCCGCTCACGAGGTGACCGTCGGCGCTCGGCCCGCCAACCATGACGGGTCGGGGGGACCGTCCTCGAGCCGTCGCGGAGTGCGGGTGGGTAGCGCCGTCAGCCCCGACGGGCCGGTGAGGCGGCGCGTGCGCAGCCCGCAACCGTCCCGCTGGTCCTCGGCCACGACCACCTCGGCCACCTCGACCACGCCGCGGCCACCGTCGGCCCGTCGGGCCACCTGCACCACCAGGTCGAGGGCGGCGCCGAGCTGGTCGCGCACGGCGGCCAGGGGCAACGCCACCGAGCCGGTGAGGACCATGGTCTCCAGGCGGCGCAGGGCGTCGGTGGGGCTGTTGGCGTGGCAGGTCGACAGCGAGCCTTCGTGGCCGGTGTTCATGGCCTGGAGCATGTCGAGGGCCTCGGGACCTCGGACCTCACCCACGATGATGCGGTCGGGGCGCATCCGCAGGGCGTTGCGGACGAGTTGGCGCAGGGGCACCTCGCCCACCCCCTCGGCGTTGGCCGGGCGGGACTCGAGGCGCACGACGTGTTCGCCGGGGAGGTGCAGTTCGGCGGCGTCCTCCACGGTGATCACGCGCTCACCCGAGGGGATCTCCGCCCCGAGGGCGTTGAGCAGGGTGGTCTTGCCCGCGCCCGTCCCGCCCGAGACCATTACGTTGGCGCGCGAGCGCACGGCCCAGGCCAGGAGCTCGGCCACGCCGGGAGGGCAGGTCTCGGCCAGGGTGAGGCGACGGGTGCCGAAGCGGCGGATGGTGAGGCACGGCCCATCGACAGCGAGGGGCGGGACCACGGCGTTGACACGGGACCCGTCGGGCAGGCGGGCGTCGACCAGGGGCGACGAGCGGTCGATGCGCAGTCCGAGGGGCCCGACCACCCGCTCGATGAGTCGCTCGATGGTGGCCGTGTCGAGCTCGATGTCGAGGCGCTGAAGACGGCCGTGACGCTCGATCCAGGGCCGGCCGGGCCCGTTGACCATGATCTCGCTGATGGTGGGGTCGCCGAGCAGCACCTCGAGGGGACCGAGGCCGTGCACCCTCGCCGTGACCGCGTCGACGACGGCGTCGAGCGCTCGCCCGCTCAGCAGCGGCGCTTCAGTCCGGGCCCGGACCTCGACTTGGCGCCGCAGGACGGCCCCATCCGGGGCGCAGGCGCCGGCCGCCACCATCGAGCGGTGGAGGCGCTCCTCCAGGCTCTCGACCGCGGGCGCCGGGGACCCCACCTCAGGCGGCATGGCGCAAGGCCCGCTCGAGTCCTCGAGGCAGTCGGGTGGGCAGCAGGCCGGCGTCGACGGCACGGGCGACGGCCGGATCCATCCCGATCACGGCTCGCACCGGTACGCCCAGGACCGACTCGACATCGCTGCGGCCCAGAGAGCGCCCGGCCTCGCTGACCAGGATCACCCCCGATGGTTGCAGTGGCGCCTTGAGGGCCCGGCGCAGGGAGAGGTAGCAGGGCCGCAGCACGAGCAACGAGAGCGACGCGGCCGCGGCCACAGCCAGGGCGGGGCCCCGGGGAAGGCAGCCGCAGTCGGCAACCACCGGACGGGGATCGGCCGCGAGCAGCGCGGCCAGCACCTCTGCTCTCCCGGTACCGGCGGTGTCTGATCCCCCGGTGGGCAAGAGGTGCAGGCCGCCGGGGGCGGGGATCTCGAGGCGGGACAGGGCATCGGCAGGGACGGTGTCGCCCGAGGAAAGCCATTCTCCGAGGCCGGGGCCGGAGGGATCGGGAAGGCCGAGCACGGCGGGCACGTCTCCCTCGAGGTCGACGAGGAGGGCCCCGGAGGGCGACGAACGGGCTAAGACGGTGGCCAGGGCGACCGACACCACCGTGGTGCCGCTGCCCCCCTTGGCTGACCAGCAGGCGATGAGCACATCCACTCCCAGGCGCGTAAAGACGCTTCCACGGGGAAGTGGTAGGAGGGGAAGTTAGCGGAAGGCTCGACGAACCGTCAAGGGGTTGTCGAGCGAAATCGCGACGGCAGGAGTCGCGGCGATCACGCGCTCAGGGAAAGGCGGCGCTCAGACGTCCTTGAGCTTGCGGGCGGCGACGGTGCCGAGAGCGACGAGCACGAGCAGGATCAGGAGCTTCTTCATGGGCGCCAGGATAGTGGATGGCACGGAGAGGGCCCGGGCGGAGGTGGCTGGGTATCTGGTGGGGGACGTGGTGGATGGGCTCGTCAGGCGGTCTTGAGCGGCTTGATCCCCTCTAGCGTGGCGGTGAGCCGGTCACGTTCTACTTCGATCTCGTAGCGGCTCTGCAGGTTGAGCCAGAACCGCTCGCTGGTCGCAAAATAGCGGGCGAGTCGCAGAGCGGTATCGGCCGAGATGCCTCGCTTCCCGTGGACGATCTCGTTGATGCGACGGGGTGGGACGCCGATGGACTGTGCCAACCGGTACTGGCTGACACCCAGCGGCTCGAGGTACTCCTCTTGGAGGATCTCGCCAGGATGGATCGGGCGCATCGTCGCAGCATCGGTCACGGTTCTCTCCTCAGTGGTAGTCGACGATCTCAACGTCTTCGGGTCCGGCGGCAGTCCAGCGAAAGCAGATCCGCCATTGTTGGTTGACTCGGATGCTGTAGGACCCGACGCGGTCGCCCTTGAGCTTTTCGAGCCGGTTCCCGGGAGGGATCCGGAGGTCACCCAAAGAATCAGCGGCATCGAGGATCAGGAGCTTTCGCAACGCCATCCGTTGGATGTTCACGTCCAACTTGGAACCCTCTGCCG
>JALZNY010000306.1 GCA_030857525.1 Actinomycetota bacterium | reverse complement strand
CACGCACGCGCTGGTGGACCGCCTCCTCCACCGGTGCCGACGTCGCCACCGACTCCCTCACCAGGGACTACAGGCGATCGACGATGGCGGCGGCGAACTCGGAGGTCCTGACCTCGGTGACGTCGTCCATCAGGCGGGCGAAGTCGTAGGTGACGATGCGCTCGGCGATGGTGGCCTCCAGGGCCGCCACGATGTCGTCGGCCGCGCCCTGCCAACCCAGGTGCTCGAACATGAGCACGCCCGACAACAGCAGCGAACCGGGGTTGACCTTGTCGAGGCCGGCGTAGCGAGGGGCGGTTCCGTGCGTGGCCTCGAAGATCCCGTGGCCGGTGACGCTGTTGATGTTGGCGCCGGGGGCGATGCCGATGCCCCCCACCTGGGCGGCCAGGGCGTCGGAGATGTAGTCGCCGTTGAGGTTGGTGGTGGCGATGACGTCGTACTCGTCGGGACGGGTCAGGATCTGCTGGAGGAAGGCGTCGGCGATGACGTCCTTGACCAGCACCTTGTCGCCGGGGTCGCCACCGCAGTCGTCCCAGCTCACGGCCACGTCGGCGAACTCCTCGGCAATGAGCTCGTAGCCCCAGGCCTTGAACGCACCCTCGGTGAACTTCATGATGTTGCCCTTGTGCACCAAGGTGACCGAGCGCCGGCCTCGGGCCACGGCGTAAGCGAGTGCGGCCCGCTGCAGGCGCTTGGATCCGGTGATGGAGATGGGCTTGAGGCCGAGGCCCGAGTCGGGGCGGACGTCCCAGCCCAGCTCGTCGGCCAGGTACTCGATGAGCTTCTTGGCCTCGGGGCTGCCCTCGGCCAGCTCCAGGCCGGCGTAGACGTCCTCGGTGTTCTCCCGGAAGACCACCATGTCGACCTTCTCGGGGTGCTTCACGGGCGAAGGGACACCGGCGAACCATCGGACCGGGCGCAGGCACACATAGAGGTCGAGGATCTGGCGCAGGGCGACGTTGAGGCTGCGAATGCCTCCGCCCACCGGGGTGGTCAAGGGGCCTTTGATGCCCACCCGGTAGCGGCGGAAGGCCTCGACCGTCTCGGTCGGCAACCACTCGCCGCACTCGGCATGGGCCTTGGCCCCGGCCAGCACCTCGGTCCAGCCCACCTTGTGGCCGTGGCGGGCGGCGGCGGCGTCGAGGACGAGGCGGGTGGCGGGCCAGATGTCGACCCCGGTGCCGTCGCCTTCGATGTAGGGGACGATGGGCTCGTCGGGCACCAACAACGAGCCGTCGTCGGCCAGGGTGATGGGCGCTGCCATCAGGGGAGACTACCGGCGCTCCCCAATCACGTCGAAGGGCCGAGGCCGAGGTTGGCGTAGATCTCCCTGGTCGCGCTGGACCGGTTCAGGGTGTAGAAGTGCAGGCCGGGCGCTCCACCGTCGAGCAGCTCGGCGCAGAGATCGGTGGCCACCTCCACCCCGATGCGGCGCACCTCGTCGGGACGCTCGGCCACGGCGTGAAGCCGAGCCGCCAGCTCGGGCGGGAAGGCGGCGCCCGAGAGGGCGGCGAAGCGCTCGACCTGGCCCACATTGGTGACGGGCATGACGCCCGGCACCACCGGCCGGTCGACGCCTAAGGCATCAAGCTCGTCGACCATGGCGAAGTAGTCGGAGGCCCGGAAGAAGAACTGTGTGATGCCGAAGTCGGCGCCGGCCAGCTTGGCCGCCAGGTAGCGGCGATCCTCGCCCCGCTCCGTCGACCGGGGGTGGCCCTCGGGGTGGGCGGCTACACCCACTGAGAAGTCGCCACGCTCTCGCACCAGCTCCACCAGCTCTAGGGCGTAGCGGAAGTCGCCCTCGGGGGCCTGGACCGGGTCGGCTCCCGGCGGCGGGTCGCCGGCCAGGGCCAGGATGTTCTCCACACCGCCGGCCTGGTAGCCGTCGAGGATCTCGACCAACTCGTCCCGGCGGTGCCCGACGCAGGTGAGGTGGGCCATGGGGGTCATCGACGTGTCGGTGAGGATGGTGAGCACGATGTCGCGCGTGCGGGCCCGGGTGCTGCCCCCCGCTCCGTAGGTGACGGACACGAACGACGGGGCCAGGGGCTCGAGCTCGGCCAGGGCCTTCTCCAGAGCCCGCTCGGCCTCGTCGGTCCGGGGCGGGAAGAACTCAAAGGAGAAGCAGCGGCCGGCGGCGAGGAGCTCGTGGACCTTGGCCATGGGGACACACGGTAGCCCTCGGCCTGGGTACGGCTGCGGGTGTTCATGGCTTTGGGACTCAAGGACGCAGCCGGACCTGTCGATAGGAAAAGGAGCCGGGGGCGAGGAGCGCCGCCAGCCAGGCAGGAGGGAGCCACTCATGGCATGGCCGATGCACCTCAACCACCGTCAGCACGACGAGTACCGCTGGGAACGTCCACCCCGGGTCGAGGAAGGTCAGACCGCCGAGGTCCACGCGCCGCGTGCTGCCGTCCTCCTGGAACGGATGTCGGCGATGCCGGACGCGCCGGCGTCGGACCGCCACGACGGCCCGCTCGATTCGACCGCCTGACCACCACGTCGGCCGTTCCTTCCGCCACCCGACGCGAACAGAATGTCGTCACCCATGCCCGACCTGCTGGTAGGAAAGAGTCGAACGCGGCGTCGAGGCGATCCAGGAGGTGATGACGTGGCTGATCCGGTCCGGCCCTGGCGGCGGCCCCCTCCTCCCCCGCCCGACCCGTCGATCCTGCCCCCCGACCTCGTGGCCCGGGCCAAGGGACTGCGCCTCCAGCTGGGCGACAACATGGGTGGAGGCTCCGAGTACCGGCGGCGAACCCGCAACGCCTACGACGAGGCCCTGGTCGAGGTGGCCGACCTGCTCGAGCTCCCCGGCGCCCCCGACCCCGACCTGGTCATCGGCCGTCGGGTGCTCACCACCCTGGAGCGGTCCCTGCTCGAGAAGGCGGTGATGGCTCGAGGAATCGACCTCGGCA
>JALZNY010000305.1 GCA_030857525.1 Actinomycetota bacterium | reverse complement strand
CAGGCGGGACCCCGCTCATCGTCGACTCGCACGATTCCGGGCTGGCCCTGATGACCCTGCCCGCGAAATGCTGCGACGTTGCGAGTATGAGACCTCGCCGCCGTCATTTCGAAGCACCGGCTGTAGCCGCTGTGTTCACAATCTTGGCGATGCTCGCGCCCGCAAGTCCTGTCGAGTCCGCCGCTGGCCGCGCCGAGCCCGGACCGGGGAACTATCAGTTCGACGACGGCAGGGTCGTGTACCTGGGCCAGGATAGCGATGGGGTGCCCTATAGGGACGGGGACCTACTCGTGGTGCTGCGACCGAGGCGGGGCGGTGGCCTCGCGTCTACGTCGGGTTACCAGGTCACGTTCACCACCGACGCCGGCGCCGCCGCCATCCGGGTCACTGACGCGTCCGGGGTCACCCGCGTCGCCAGGAAGGTCGATCTCTACCGCCGGGAGGAGGTGGCGTTCCGTAGCGGCAAGGTGAGCCTGGCGGGGACCCTCTTCGTTCCTTTCGGCGCTGGCCCCCATCCCGCGGTCGTGCTCGCCGGTGGTTCCGGGCCGAGGGACCGCCAGGGTCTTCTGCTCATGGCCGACCTGTTTGCCCGTAACGGCATCGCCGCGCTGGCCTACGACAAACGGGGCTCAGGTGACTCCACTGGGAGCTACCGGACGATTGGCGCCGATTTCCGGTCGCTGGCCGAGGATGTGGTCGCTGGCGTGGGCCACCTGCGCGGTCGAGGCGATATCGACCCCGGCCGCGTCGGCGTCTGGGGGGTCAGCGAGGGTGGCTACGTGGTCGCATTGGCCGCCGCATCGCCTGAGGTGGCCTTCGTGGTGGGGGTATCGGCGCCGGGCGTCAGCGCCATCGCCAGCTTCCTCTGGCAGAACGAGCAGGCCCTGCGCCACGGTGGCGTCTCCGACGCTGCGGTGTCGGCCAACACCAGAGCCATGACCGTCCTCTACCGGGCGGCGCGGTCCCTCGGGCTGGTGGAGCGCGGCCAGGTGTCGTGGGACCTTGACCCGGCGGCGGCCTGGGCCCGGGTCGGCCAGCCCGTGCTGCTCATCTACGGCGAGCACGACCGGCTGGTGCCCCCGGCCCGCAGCGCCACGGTCATCACTCAGGCGTTGGCCGAGGCCGGCAACGCCGGCCACAGCGTGGTCCGCGTCGCCGGGACCGACCACGCCATCTTCGTGTCCGAGGATGGGTTCCGCTCCCCTCAGGACTACGAGCGCGGCTCGCTCGGTTTCGGTGCCGGGTACCTGGACACGATGGTCGACTGGGTACGGGCCACTGTCGCCGGCCAGCCCAGCCCGGTGCCGGGGTGGCGGCCCGGCGCGGTCGAGCGGGTGCCCGCTGTCGACGGACGTCCGTGGCACGAGCACCCTGCGCTGCACCTTGGGCTGGGTGCCGTCTTTGTGGCGGTATTCGCCTGCGCTGTCCTCGCTCCTCCGGCCCGGGGCATCCTCCGGCGCGTCCGGCACAGGCGTCCCGACGCCTGGCCCCCCGGTGTGCGCAGGGCCCGGAGGTGGGCCTGGCTGGCCAGCGCGTCGGGCCTCCTGGTGCTGCTGGCCGTCACCGCACTGACCGTCGTCTTCGCCGGGGCGCCGGCCACCGCCATACGAGTCGGGCTCCGAGCCCTGGCCACGGTGACCACACTGGTGGTCGTGGCACTGGTGGCGGCGACGGCTGTAGCTTGGCGGGAGACGTGGCCGGGTCGGGCCCGACTGGGCCACGGGGCGGTCGTCGCCACGGCCGTCGCCAACGCAGCCTTCCTGGCCTACTGGCGCCTTCTCGGGTGACGGGGGTGGGCAACGATCCCGGGCCGCGCGACGATCCGATCGTGGGAGTTACGATCGTGATCGCCGACGACCATGCCGGCTTTCGAGCCATGGCCCGCACGATGCTCCAGGAGGCGGGGTTCGCCGTGATCGGGGAGGCGGCCGACGGCGAGGCGGCGTTGACCGCGGTGCGGTCCCTTCGGCCCCGCCTGGTGCTGCTCGACGTCCAGCTTCCCGACCTCGATGGCTTCGCCGTGGCCCAGCGCCTGGCCGACGCCGGCGGCGAGGAACTGGTCGTGCTGACATCGAGCCGCAGTGCCGCCGACTACGGGTCACGCCTGGTCCGCAGCCCGGCTCGTGGGTTCATCACCAAGGCCGACCTGTCGGGTCCGGCCCTGGCCCGGATGGTCGGGGCGGTATGAGCGGGCGGATACGTCTTTTTTTGGTCGTGGCGGCGATGGCAGGCGCGGTCGCCTTCGTGGCGCTGAGCGCCGTGGGATCGACTCCGCAGGCCACCGATACGCCCGCTCCGGTCCAGGCCGTCGAACTGGCCGTCGCCCTGCTATACGTGGCGGCGGGGATGCTGGCCTGGTCACGCCACCCCGGGCGGTTGATCGGTCGGCTCCTGACCGCCGCCGGCCTGGTGTTGCTCGTCGGTCATATCGGCGTCCGAGTGGACAACGCCGTGGTCTTTACCGCCGGCATGGTGGCTCAGGCGCTGTTCATCGCTCTACTCGCCCACGCCGCGGTGGCCTACCCGACCGGGCGTCTGTCCTCAAATTTCGACCGGGCAACGGTGGGAGCGGCCTACACGGTGATCCTCAGCGAGAATCTGCTGGCCACTTCGTCGAACTGCGACGGCTGCCCGCCGAACCTGCTGCTTCTGCCCCTCGACGCCGGCCCCCTGGACGGGCTGATCGAACTTCATCGGGTGCTGACCCTGTTGGCCATCGGGGTGTTCGTGGCCGCCCTCCTCCGCCACTGGCTGGGAGGCACCGCCGCCGCCCGGCGTGGCGTGGCACCGGTGGTCGCCGCCGCCCTGGTCATGGCCATGGCCAACGCCGGCCTGCTGCTGGTGGCCCTCGGCGTCCCTCTCGGTCCTGACTGGGCCTGGTGGCTGGTGATCCTGGCCGCCACCGCAGCAGTGCCGATCGCCTACC
>JALZNY010000304.1 GCA_030857525.1 Actinomycetota bacterium | reverse complement strand
CGATAACCCGGCGCCGAGGAATCTGCGGCGCTGCTGGACGTCCGAACAGGGATGCTGCGGCTTACAGCAGGCGGGAGTAGAGGTCGAGGGCGGGGCGAAGCACGGTGGCCAGGGCGCCGGGGACGGCCAGGACCAACAGCAACAGGATCCCCATCGACCACTGGCGTACCTTCAACCACGCCGGCCACCACCGCAAGGGTAGTACCCGCTCGATCATGGCCGAACCGTCGAGCGGGGGGATGGGCAAGAGGTTGAACACCGCCAGGATCACGTTTATGAAGCCGAAGGTGAACACGATGCGAGCCGCCAGCGACGGTTCGAGATAGAGCGCACCCCCGAAGCGCACGGGTTCGAAGAGGCTGCGGTAGACCACCACCGCGACCAGGGCGAGCACGATGTTCACCGCCGGGCCCACCAGGCTCACGTACAGCGAGTGCTGGCGAGGATCTCGCAGCCGGTTGGGTTGCACCGGCACCGGCTTGGCGTAGCCGAACGCCCCCAGCCCGCCGATGGAGAGCAGGATCGGCAGGAGGACCGTGCCGAACGGGTCGATGTGGCGCATCGGGTTCAACGTGAGGCGCCCGGCTTGCTTGGCGGTGTCGTCGCCGTAGTAGAGGGCGGCGACCCCGTGGGAGACCTCGTGGAGAATGACCGACGGCACCAGGACACCGATCACCAACAGCACCTGGCCCCAGTCGACGTTCACCGCCGTCCGGTCTGTCGGCGGGGAGGCTGACGATCAGTCAGCGGCTGGATGCGCACGCGATGCAGAACCGGGTGGCGGGCATGGCCTCGAGCCGAGCATCGCCGATCTCGTCGCCGCAGCGCTCGCAGCGCCCGTATCCGCCCTCGTCCAGCTTCTCCAGGGCATGGTCGATGTCGACCAGGGAATCCTGGATGCCGTGGGCCAGCACCCGGTGCTCGCCCTTCTCGGCCGCCACCTGGCCCGAATCGGCGAAGTTCTCGTCGAAGGCCATCCCCTCGCCCCCTACGCCCAGCTCACCGAGCTGGCTGCGCAGGTGATCGCGCTCAGCGCGCAGCGAGCTGCGCAGGGTGTCGAGCGCGTCAGGCGTAGGCATCCGTTCAGAGTAGTGGCTCCCTGCGGCCCGGACGACCATGAGCCCGGGGATGGGCCCGCTCATAGACCTGGCGGAGACGGTCGGTGGACACCATGGTGTACACCTGGGTGGTCGACACCGAGGCATGGCCGAGGAGCTCTTGGACCACCCGGATGTCCGCCCCGTGGTCGAGCATGTGGGTGGCGCACGAGTGGCGCAGCACATGAGGGGTAAGCCGTTCACCCAGTCCGCAGCGGTTGCCGTGGCGGCGCACGATGCCCCACGCCCCCTGACGGGTGATGCGCCCACCCCGGGCGTTGAGGAACACCGCCGAGGCGTCACCCCGGCGGGCCCAGCGCTCAGGAGCCAGGACCGGGCGCCCCGGCGGCGACAGCCACTCGCGCAACGCATCCCGGGCCATGCCTGCCACCGGCACCACCCGTTCCCGAGAGCCCTTGCCCAGGGCCCGCAGCACTCCGACCTCCAGGTCGAGGTCGGGAAGGGAAAGCCGGACCAGCTCGGAGATGCGCAGACCGGTCCCGTAGAGGACCTCGAGCATGGCCCGGTCGCGTCGGGCCACGGCGTCGTTGCCCACCACGGTGCTGATGAGCGACGCCACCTCGTCTTCGCCCAGCGCCTTGGGCAGGCCCGACGGCACCCGCGGCGCCTCCACCCCCTGAGCCGGGTCAGCGCCCAGGTAGCCCTCCTGGCTGAGGAAGCGGTGCAGGCAGCGCACGACGACCAAAGCCCGAGCCACCGACGCCGGCGCCCGGCCCTCGGACCGGAGGTGGGCCACGTAGTCCTCCACCGTCTCAGCCTGGACGTCGACCAGCGTCATGCCGAGTTGGTGGAGCCAGGCGACGTAGGTGCGCAGGTCGCGCCGGTAGGCGCCCAGTGTGTTGGCCGAACGACCCTTTTCGGCCAACATCCAGCTCAGGAACTCCTCGGCCTCCAGGGGCAGCTCGACGCGCTCGCTGGGATCAGCGGCCACGGCCGAGCGCTTCCGCCACCACCGGGTTGACGACCTCGCCCTTGGCTGTGGTCAGTCCCCGGGCCAGCGCGGCGTGGGCGCCCACCGCCCGCTCGACCCCGAGCTCGGCCACCTCCAGCACGTAGGAAAGGGTGGCGTTGGTGAGGGCGTAGGTGGAGGTATGGGGTACCGCCCCGGGGATGTTGCCCACCGCGTAGTGGACGACGTCGTGGGCCAGGTAGACCGGATCGGTGTGGGACGTCTCGTGGATCGTCTCGATGCAGCCACCCTGGTCGATGGCCACGTCGACGACCACGGCCGAACGCCTCATGCCCGCCACCATCTCCTCGGTCACGACCACGGGCGCCCGCCCGCCCGGCACCAGCACGGCACCGATCACCAGGTCGGCCCCGGCCACGGCTCGCTCCACCGCTCCGCGGTTGGAGGCCAACGTCATGATGCGGCCCTTGTGGATCTGGTCGACCCAGCGCAGCCGGTCGAGATCCTTGTCAAGGAGGAGGACTTCAGCCTCCATGCCCGCAGCGATCCATGCCGCGTTCCACCCCACGTTGCCGGCGCCAAGGACGACCACCCGGGCCGGGCGCACGCCCGGAGCCCCACCCAGGAGCACACCCCGGCCCCCGTTCTCGGCCTCCAGCCAGTGGGCCCCGATCTGGGGCGCCATGCGCCCGGCGACCTCGCTCATGGGGGCGAGCAGGGGCAGGGCGCCGGAGTCGAGCTGCACCGTCTCGTAGGCCAGCGCTGTGGTGCCGGCGGCGAGCAGGGCGTCGGCCACCTTCGGGTAGGCGGCCAGGTGGAGGAACGTGAACAGGACGAGGTCAGAGCGCAAGCGAGCCAGCTCGTCGGGCTGGGGCTCTTTGACCTTGACCACCAACTCGGCGGCCCAG
>JALZNY010000039.1 GCA_030857525.1 Actinomycetota bacterium | reverse complement strand
CGCATGCGGTGAGGCCACCTCCGTATCCTCGACGGGGATGACTGCCGTGGCCGACCAACACGAGTGGCTCTCGTTCGAGGACCCCGAGGAGGACCGCACCTGGCTGTTCGACCTCAGCTTCCTGCTCAGCCCCTGGACCTGCATCTACGGTCGGGGCTGTCCCGGCATCGACAGCAGGCCCGACATCGGCTGCTGCTCGCACGGGGCCCACTTCACCGACGACGCCGACCGGATGGCCGTCGAGGCCGCCGTGGCCACCCTCACCGCAGACCAGTGGCAGTTCGCCGCGGTAGCCCGGCGCCGGGGCATCCTGGCCCGGGTGGCCGGTGGCGGTTGGAAGACCCGAGTGCATGAGGGCGGCTGCATCATGCTCAACCGGGCCGGCTTCCCCGCCGGTGCCGGATGCGCCCTGCACCAGGCCGCGCTGCAGACCGGTCGCCGTCCCATGGACCTCAAGCCCGAGGTGTGCTGGCAGGTCCCGCTGCGCCGGGTCGACAGCGTCGATGAGCTGGGCCACGTCACCTCCACGGTGCGGGAGTGGAAGCGGCGCGACTGGGACGAGGGCGGCCAGGACTTCCACTGGTGGTGCATCGAGGAGGCCTCGGCCTTCACCGGAGAGGCCACCGTGCTGTCAACCATGGCCGGCGAGCTGGCCGCCATGATCGGCCCCGCGATCTACGAGCTCCTGGTGGACGCCTTGGCCGAACGGGCGCTCACCACCACCGTCCTCCCCCACCCCGCCCTTCGGGCCAGCCCGGTCGGCTAAGTGACGAGCCTGGACGACGTCGTCGCCCTGGTCGAGCGCCAACGCGACGACGGCCTGCACCCGGGCGCCCAGCTCTACGTCAGCCTGCAGGGCGAGGTGCTCTGTGACATCGCCGTCGGCGAGGCCCGCACCGATCAGCCCTTGGCGCCCGACCACCTCATGCTTTGGTACTCCTCCACCAAGCCCATGACCGCCGTCGCCGTGGTCCAGCTCCTGGAGCGGGGCCAGCTCGACCTCGATGACGAGGTAGGCCGCTTCGTCAAGGGCTGGGGGGCGGGCAAGGAGCGGGCCACGCTGCGCCACGTGCTCACCCACATGGGGGGCTTCGCCCGGGCCGAGACATTCGACGACGACCTCACCTGGGACGAGGCCGTGGCCCGCATCGCCGCTCACCCGGCCGACTACCCGCCCGGCGCCTGGGCCAGCTACCACGCCACCTCAGGCTGGAAGATCCTGGGGGAGATCGTCCGGGTGGTCGACGGGCGCCCCATCGAGACCTACCTGCGGGAGGAGGTCATGGCTCCGGCGGGGATGAAGGACTCCTGGCTGGGGATCCCCCTCGCCGACCAGGACCGCCTGGGTGAGCGGCTGGCCCCGGTGCACTGGAGCGGCCACGTCATGCCGGTGATGGAGGACGGTGCCGTGGTGATGCGCCAGTACCACATCGAGGCGATCCACGATCAACCCTGGCACCGGGCCAAGGTGGAGCCCGGGGCTGGGGGTCGAGGCCCGGCGTCGGACCTGGGGCGCTTCTATGAGGCTCTCCTGCTCGACGACGCCGGCCGGCTCTTGCGCCAGCCCCAGACCGTCGACCTGCTCACCGCCTGCCACCGCCGGGGGGTGCTCGACCGGATCTTCCTGTCCAGCGCACCGTGGGGCCTCGGAGTCCAGATCGCCGGCAGCATGAGCGGGACGATCGGCTACCGGGCCTTCGGCCACAGCGGCATGGCCTCCAGCCGAGGCCTGTGCGACCCGGTCGAAGGCCTGGTGATGGTCTTCGTGAGCAACGGCCTGGCCGGGCCCATCGAGAACGAGCGCCGCATGACCGAAATCACCAACGCCGTCTACGAAGCGGTCTGCCCCAACCCCAAGGGCCCTCGCGTCGCGCCAGCGGTGACGCTCAACTGACCCATATCTCGTTCCTTGTCGGGTTAGCTACCCCGTAGGTACACAAGGCGACAAAGAACGAAGAGGACCTCAGCGACGGAAGGCCCGGAGGTGGGGCCAAAGGGCTGGGGAGGTCGTACGCCAGTCGTAGAGGGAGCCACCGATGGCGCCTCGTTCCGCTGCGGCCGCGACCATCCCGTCGACGTCGTCGCCCGTGGTGGCGTCGGCGATGCCACCGACGGTGTGCACCACCGCGTCGTCACCCACGTGCGCCCGCAGCCGGTCGATGTTCTCGGCCGTGTAGCGACCACCGTCGCGGTAACCCGAAGCCTCGGTACGGAAGCTCTGGTAGGCCATGGGCACCCACACGTCGTAGAACGGCTCGATCTCGGCCCAGGGGAACCCGGGCCAGAAGCTGGTGTTGATGACCTCCATGACCACCGGCGGGAAGACGATGGCGCCGAGCGCCATGCCCGGCAGCCCTTGGCGGACATCCCGGCTCAGGGCCACCAGGCGCCGGTTGCGCTCGGCCGTATCGACCACGTCACGGGATTCGATGTCGACGGCCACGGCATCCACGTCGAGCGTGGCTGCGGCCAAGAGGCGGCGCAGGTCGGTGGCGGGATCGACGAAGGTGGGCAGGTACCAGGCCACCACCCCCATCCCCCGCTGGCGGGCCCGCTCGATGAGCGGGACCAGGCGTTCGGGCTCGAGGATGTCGGTGGGGGCGTTCCAGCGCGACGTCTGCACGTAGAGCGTCTGCACGCCGAGGTCGGCCATGCGGTCGATGTCGTCCACCTCGACCAGAGGCCCGTCCTTGCCGAAGGTGCGGCTCCAGTCGTAGGCGTCGATCCACGTGCCCAGACCGGCGTAGACCCCGGTCCCGCCGGGAACCGGACGCGATGGCGGCGACACCAGGGGCGGCGCGACCGGGATGGCCACGGGCACCTCGGTGGTGGGTACCGGAACCGGGGAGGTGGGCGGCTCCAGCGTGGTCGTCGAGGATTCGGTGGGCTCATCTGTGCCCACCACCCCGGCCAGCGACTCGGCGACCCCAGCCGCCTCGGTGGCCAGCGGCAGGGTAGGAGGGGGAGTGGCGCCGCCGACACGGGCCAGGGCCGACTCGGCCTCGCCACCGGACTGTCCACAGCCGACCAGGCCCAAGGCCACCACGGCCATCACCACGAAACCCGCCGTCGCCCTGATCGATCGTCGCACGGGCGAGAGCCTATCGGCCGTCGCTCAGGCCTCGCCCGCCACCTCGTCGTCCTCGAGGTCTTCGTGCAGGCACCACGAGGCGTGCTCGGCTCCGGGCTTGGCGTTGCACTCGGGACAGGGTTCGATCTCGATGAACCCGACGTCGCCCAGACGGAGCTCGCTCGAGGCGTGCTTGACGGCCCGAGCCTCCTCATAGCGCCGGTGACGGCCCTTTTTAACCACGGTCTCTCCCGTCTCGAACGGCAGCCCGGCGAGTTTATCGCCTGCCCGGGATGCTCCCGCGTACCCTCGCAGGGTGACTGATGCTCCCTGGTGGCGGTCTGCTGTGGTCTACCAGATCTACCCCCGCTCGTTCGCCGACTCGGGCCCGGGCGTCGCCCATCCTACGGGGGTAGGCACCCTCGAGGGAGTCCGCCGCCGGCTCGACCATCTGGTCTGGCTGGGGGTGGATGCCCTGTGGCTCTCACCCTTCTTCCGCTCCCCCATGGCCGACTTCGGCTACGACGTGAGCGACCACTGCGACGTCGACCCCACCTTCGGGACCCTGGCCGACTTCGACCGCCTCCTGGCCGACGCCCACGACCGTGGCCTGCGGGTCCTGATCGACTGGGTCGCCAACCACACGTCCGACCAACACCCGTGGTTCGTCGAGTCCCGCTCGTCCCGTTCCAGCCTCCAGCGATCCTGGTACGTCTGGCGGGACCCGGCGCCAGACGGCGGGCCGCCGAACAACTGGCGGGCCGCCTTCGGCGACGACGTGCCGGCGTGGACCCTCGACCCGGCCACGGGCCAGCACTACCTCCACCTGTTCCTGCCCGAGCAGCCCGACGTCGATTGGGCGCACCGACCGGCGGTCGACGCCATGCACGACGTGCTCCGCTTCTGGCTCGATCGCGGCGTCGACGGCTTCCGGGCCGACGCCGTCCACTGCATCGGCAAGGACCCCGACCTGAGCGACGACCCCGTGGATCTGGCCGGCCTGCCCCGGTCGTCGACCAACGACCAGACCGTTACCCATGAGCACCTCCGGGAGCTGCGGGCACTGCTGGACGCCTACCCGGGACAGCGGGTGATGGTCGGTGAGGTTTACCTTCTCGACACCGCCAAGGTGGCGCCCTACTACGGCCAGGACGACGAGCTCCACCTGGCCTTCAACTTCCCTCCGCTCTTCACCCCCTGGGAGGCGACCGACTGGGGGAACCGGCTGGAGGAGGTGAGGCGTCACCTCGACTCGGTGGGGGCCTGGCCGACCTGGGTGCTGGGCAACCACGACAACCCCCGCCCCCGGTCCCGCTACGGCGGCGAGGCCCGGGCCCGGGCGGCGGCCTTCCTCCTGCTCGGCCTGCGGGGCACTCCCTTCCTCTACGCCGGCGACGAGCTGGGACTGGAAGACGCCGTTGTCGGCCCCGACGACGTCGTCGACCCCGGCGGGCGGGACGGGAGCCGGGCGCCCATCCCCTGGGACGCCACCCCCGGCCACGGCTGGGCGGCACCGCCGTGGCTCCCCTGGCCTCCGGAACCCGACGTCCGAAACGCAGAGGTGCAGCGCCACGACCCCGGTTCCATCCTGCACCTGTACCGCCGCCTCCTGGCCGCCCGCCGGGCCAGCCCCGCCCTACGGCTCGGCGAGCTCGAGGTGGTGGGTTCCCCCGACGGCGTGTTGGCCTGGCGCCGTCGCCAGGGCGGCGACCAGCGGGTGGTGGCCGTCAACTTCACGGCCTCCGAGCAGCCCCTCCCCCTGCCCGAGCCGGTCAGCTGGACGACCGAGGTGGCCAGTGACGGAGACGGCGAAGGCCAGCTCTGGACCGGGCGCCTCAGCCCCGACCAGGCCGTCGTCCTACGTCCACTCACGTTCTGATACCTGGATCGGGTGCGATCACCCCCGATCCAGGTATCCGAAGGTTGCGCCCGGCCCCGCCGGGCCTAGTCAATCCAGGGGGCGCTCGGGCGGGGCAGGGCGGGGCCCACCAGCTCGCCTGAGCGGCGCTCCAGGGTCAGGCCACCCTTGCCGTCGAAGGCCAGAGCCAGCTCGCCGTCGACCAGTCGGCGGGCGGGGCGGCCCACCAGCTCCTCCCGCCAGCCCTGGGCCAGGCGGGCGTCGGGGTCGCCGTTGAGGAAGGCGGTGAGGTCGCTGCGGGTGGCGAGCAAGGCGGGGTCGATGGCCAGCTCCCGGCTGAGCTGGCTCACCCAGGCCACGAGCAGGGCCAGGGCCGGTCGTAGCTCGCGATCGAGGTCGTCGCGCCGGGGCGAACGGAGCTCCGACTCGGGGATGGCCTGGCCGGCTTTGATCGTCTCCAGGATCTCTTGGCCCTGCCCACCCCGGGTGTGACGCTGGTCTATCCCCCGGATGCGTCGCAGCGCCTCGAGGTCCTTGGGGGCTTCGCCAGCGATGCCCACCAGGGCCAGGTCGGACAGCACGAAGCGTACGGGCTGGTCGGTGGTCGCGGCCCGGAGCTCCCGCCACGCGGCCAGGGCGCACACGATGCCCCGGGCCCGGCCCCGCAGGGAGCGACTCTCCTTGAGCCGCAACCAAGCGTCCTGGGGAGCCGGTGGCCCCCACCGCCGGGTCCGCAGCTCCTCGCACTCGGCCTCGGCCCAGGCCAGGCGCCCGCTGGCGTCCAGCTCGGCCCGCAGCAGGTCGGCCACCTCCAAGAGGTGGGCCACGTCGGCCGCCGCGTAGCGCTGCTGCTCGGGGACCAGCGGGCGGCGCATCCAGTCGGTGAGGCGACTGGCCTTGGGCAGGTCGATGTCGAGCATCCGGCGCACCAGCGAGGCCAGCGAGGGCGTGGAGAAGCCCAGGAACCCGGCGGCCAGCTGGGTGTCGAAGAGGCGGGACGGGATGGCGTCGCAGGCTCGGGCCAACACCTCCAGGTCCTGGCTGGCGGCGTGCATGACGGCCAGGCCGGGACCTTCGAGCACTTCTCGAAGGGGCGATAGGTCGACGACCAGCGGGTCGATCAGGACGATCTCGTCCGCCCAGGCGATCTGCACCAGCGCCAACTGTGGCCAGTACGTCCGCTCCCGATGGAACTCGGTGTCGACGGCGTAGGCCGGGGCGTCGGCCAGGGAGGCCACCACCTCAGCCAGGCCGCGCTCGTCCTCGATCAACCGGGCTAGCAGCGCCTGCTCCGTGCCGTCCTCACCAGTGTCGTCGGCCGAGTCACCGGCGCCGGTGGGATCCGACCGTCTCAGCTCGGCTCCGTGCCGGTCTCCACCGGGTTGCCCGCCTCGATCCAGCCCTTGGTGCCGCCGGCCACGTTCACCGCCCGGTAGCCGGCGCCGTTGAGCGCTTCGGTAGCCGCCGCGCTGCGACCGCCACTACCGCACACGACGTAGACCTCACGGTCGGTCGGCACCTCGGTGTGGCGGGTGGACAGCTGGTCGAGCGGGATCAGGTGGGCCCCGGGCACATGGCCGTCCTCGTACTCGTCGGGCTGGCGCACGTCGAGCACCCAGGCACCCTCGGCCTGCACCTCGGCCAGGCGATCTACGTCGACCTCGGGTTGGGTGGTCTCGCTCATGACTCCCCAGTCTGGCGGACGGCGGCGCCCTTCGACCAACTGCAACTGTCCAGGTCGGCCGGGGTGTCGACATCGACCAACGCCCACGGACCGACCCCGTCGACGGGCACCACCACCAGGTCGGCCAGCACCCGGTGCACGGCCCGCTCACCGCGGTCGACGGCTGTCTGGAGCTGGGGCAGGACCGACCGGCGCCAGGCCGCGTGCAGGGGCCGGAGTCGCCCACCCTCGTCCACGGCGGCGGCCACGCCGGCATCACCGTCCCCCACCAGTGCCCTCACGACCAGGCGAACCGTGCCGGCGTCGACGCCGGGCAGGTCGCAGGCCAGGATGACCACCACCTCGTGGCGGGCGCAGGCCAGGGCCGTGATGATCCCGGCCAGGGGGCCCTCGCCCGGGTGATCGTCGGCGACGGTCTCCAGCCCCAGGCGGGCCAGCGCCGGGCGGTCGCCTCCGATGGCCAGCACCGGCCCGTCCGCCCCGGCGCCGTGTAGGGCATCCGCCACGATGGCGGCCAGGGCCCGACCGTCCACGTCCACCAGGGCCTTGTCGCGGCCCATGCGCCGGCTGGCGCCACCGGTCAGCACGGCACCGGTGAACGGCGGTAGCGGAAGCCGAGCGTCGCCTCTCATCCCAGGATCCGGCGCCCGGCCTCGTGGCCGGCGGCGGCCGCCAACAGGCCGAGGCCGACCGAGGCGAGGACGTAGACCACCGCCACTCCGGCCCGCCCGTCCCGCCCGAGCGTGAGCGCGTCGAAGGTGAAGGTGGAGAAGGTGGTGAAGGCGCCGAGGAAGCCGACCGCCACGGCCGACAGCACCTCGGGCGACAGGCGGGTGGCACCCCAGGCCACCAGGAGTCCGAGGGCGAAGGAGCCGGCCACGTTGACCGACAAGGTGGCCGCCGGAACGGTGCGGGGGCCGAGAAGGTTGCTCACGCCGAGACGACACAGGGCCCCGGCCGCGCCGGCCAGGGCGATGAGGGCCAGGCGGGACAGAGGTTCAGCCCCCGTAGTTCATGCGTGTGTCCTCCATGCGCAGCACCGGGGTGTCCTCGGCGGCCTGGAAGCCGGCATCGACCACCTCTCCGATGAAGAAGGTGTGGTTGCCGGCATCGACGGCCTGGCGGACCTCGCAGTCGAGGTAGGCCGGTGCTTGATCGAGGATGGGTGCGCCGCTCTGCCCATGGTGGAAGGCGAATCCGTTGAGCGTCATGGCGTCGAGGTCTACCTCGACCGGCTTGGTGAACTTGCGCACGATGGCCCGGTCATCTCGGGCCACGGTGGACAGGCTGAAGACCTGGCCCTCGCTGATCAGCTCGTGGGTGAGGGCGGGCTTCTCGACGCCGATGCCCACCAGCTTGGGCTCGAAGGAGAGTTGCGTGGCCCAGTTGAGGGTCATGGCGTTGCGCCGGTCGCCGGCCCGGCTGCCCACCACGTAGAGCCCGTAGGGCAGTGTCCACAGCACCCGGCGGCGGAGCTTGTCGTACTCCTCACGCTGCTCGTCGGACTCGATCCCCGTCGGGAACGGTCCCACCGCTCCCGTGCCACCCGGTTCAGCCACGGTCCCGACGCTAGCGCTCCGGTACTCTGGCGTCGTGCGAGCGGTCCTGGTCGAGGTGCCCGAGACGATGCTGGACGAGCGCCGCCGGCTCGGCCTCGACGTGTTCGACGAGATGTGGGAGGGGGTGCTGCACATCGTCCCACCACCGGGTGGACCCCACCAGCGGCTGGAAAGTTGCCTGCTGCACGTGTTCTGGCTAGCGGCGGAACGTCGTGGGTTGCTCCTCTCGGCCGAGACCGGGCTCTTCGCCGCCGCCGACGACTACCGGGTGCCCGACCTCGCCGTCTACCGGCCGGAACACGCGAGCGACCGGGGGATCGACCACCGGGCAGAGTTGGTGGTTGAGCTGCGCTCACCGCACGACGAGTCCTACGTCAAGCTCGACTGGTACGCGGCGCGCGGTGTGGCCGAGGCGCTGATCGTCCATCCCGCGACCAGGGTGATCGAGCGCTACGCCCTGCGGGGGACGGCCTACCGC
>JALZNY010000303.1 GCA_030857525.1 Actinomycetota bacterium | reverse complement strand
GCCCCGCGCCCTCGTCACCGGCATCACCGGCCAGGACGGCCAGTACCTGGCCGAGCTCCTCCACGAGAAGGGCTACGAGGTGTTCGGCCTGGTCAAGGGCCAGAACAACCCTCGGACCGTGATGCTCCAGGAGGAGTACCCCTACGTGGAGGTGGTGGGGGGCGACCTCGCCGACCTGTCCTCGCTGGTGGCTGCCCTGGAGTACACCCAGCCCGACGAGGTCTACAACCTGGGCGCCATCTCCTTTGTGGCCCTGTCGTTCCGCCAGGCCGAGCTCACCGCCAACGTCACCGGCCTCGGTGTGCTGCGCATGCTGGAAGCCATCAGGATGGTGGGCGGGGTGGACAACCCCATCCGCTTCTACCAGGCGTCGTCGAGCGAGATGTTCGGCAAGGTCCGCCAGACGCCCCAGAACGAGCAGACGCCGTTCTACCCCCGCAGTCCCTACGGCGTGGCCAAGGTCTTCGGCCACGACATCACGGTCAACTACCGCGACTCCTACGGCCTGTTCGCCTGCAGCGGCATCCTGTTCAACCACGAGGGACCCCGCCGGGGCTTGGAGTTCGTGACCCGCAAGATCACCAACGCGGTGGCCCGGATCAAGCTCGGGCTTCAACAGGAGCTGGCGCTGGGCAGCCTGGAGCCCCAGCGCGACTGGGGCTTCGCCGGCGACTACGTGCACGCCATGTGGTTGATGCTCCAGCAAGACGAGCCCGAAGACTTCGTGGTGGCCACGGGCGAGACGCATTCGGTGCGGGAGTTCGTGGAGCTGGCCTTCCGGGCCGCCGGCCTCGACGACTGGTCCCGCTACGTCCGCCAGGACGAGCGCTTCATGCGCCCGGCCGAAGTCGACCTCCTGGTGGGCGACGCTTCCAAGGCCAGCAAGGTCCTGGGCTGGGAGCCCACCATGGCCTTCGACGAGCTGGTCACCACCATGGTGGTCCACGACCTCGAGGTGGAGCAGCGCAAGGAGCGCAACCGCACCCGCTGACATCGTCTGGCCTTGACCCCTTGCCATCTTCGGTACTCCGTGATAGATAGTAGTGTGTGATCGACAAGAGCGGAACGGACACCACCCAACTCCTCAAGGGCGTGCTCGACCTGGCGGTGCTTGCGGTTGTGAAGGACCAGGACGGCTACGGCTACGACATCCTCCGGCGGCTGCGCGACGCAGGCCTGGAAGACGTGGGCGACGCCTCCGTCTACGGCACGCTGCGCCGCCTCTTCGCCGCCGGCGCCCTCTCCTCCTACGTGGTGCCCTCCGAGGAGGGCCCCAACCGCAAGTACTACGCCCTCACCCCCTCCGGGCACGACCTGTTGGAGCGGGGATCCAAGACCTGGCGGCAGTTCGCCGACACCCTCGACCAGCTCGTAGGGACCGACCGCAAGGAGGCCGCGTGACCGCCACGACCGTTCCCACCGAGGTGACCCGCTACCTCGAAGCGGTGCGGGCCCTGCTCGTCGACCTTCCCGCCGACGAGCGTGAGGAGCTGCTCGACGACCTGAGCGTCCACCTCCAAGAGGTGAGGGCCGAGACCGACGAGCCGCTGGAACGCATCCTCGGCACCCCCGCCGCCTTCGCCGCCGAGCTGCTGGCCTCGTCGGGCCACGCCTCCGACCCGGACGCCACCAGGCAGGCGAGGCTTCCGGGCTTGGACGCGGCTCGGGGCGGATGGAGCCGGCTCCAGACCAGCCCCGCCTACCACTGGGTCCGGGACCTTCGACCCGAGCTGGTGCCCGGCTGGTGGGTGCTGCGGGGCTACCTGGGAGCGGTGCTGGTGGTAGAGCTGGTCAGCCGTAGCGCCGGCTCCTTCCCCGTTCCTCGGGTCGGGGGTTCATCGCTGCTGGGTCTGGCTGTGGTCGTCGGTGCCATCGTCGCCTCGGTCCGGTTGGGCCGGCACAGCACCGGCCGCCGCTCCCCGCTCTGGGTGTGGGTGCTCGACACCGTGGTCCTCCTCGGCGCCTTCTCGTTCCTGGCCTCCCTGGGCTCCGCCAGCGAGTACGTCTATGTCGAGGACGCCCACCAGGCGGAGCCGGGCGTGCTCACCCATCCCGACGGCACGCCCATCACCAACCTGTTCCCCTACGACGACCAGGGGCGCCTGCTCGACGGCGTGCTGCTCTACGACCAGGACGGTGCACCCGTGCTGGTCGACGGGAACGTCCGGGACTACCCGGGCGAACCCACCGACCTCTACACCGACGACGGTCTCTCCCTCGACATCGACTACCCCCTCGACGCCAACGGCGCACCGGTGTTGAACGCCTACCCGCTCGACCAGCTCGTGGAGCAGTGGCGCTCGGGCCCCGACGGCAGCCAGCAGGCAGTCGACGCCCCCGTCCGGCCTCCAGCCATCGCCGTCCCCCGCCTGGCCCCCGACGAGGCGGCGAGCACCACCACCAGCACCAGCACCACGACGTCCACCACCGCCACCACCGCGCCTGGCGGTTAGGCCGGCGGCGCCCCGCTGTTCTTTGTCGGCTCAGCAGTGCCAGGAGCGGCTGAGTCGACAAAGGTCGAGTGCAGGACTCGGCCCACCAGGCGCTCGAGCTCCCGGCGCTTGACCTGGGCCTGCTGAAAGGCGAGCACCCCCAAACCCACCGAGATGTAGGCGGCTTCTTCCAGCCTCTCGCCCAGGTCCGGGGGCAAAGGTGGCAAAGGCGGCAGAGGTCCGGCCATCAGCCCCATGCTACGCCTCACCTGGCTCCCACGGCCGGGGCACGGCCAGTACCCTCGGTCCACCGTGACCGTCCAGCACCAGCGGACGTCGGTCGGTGCTCCGGAGCCGGCCTCCGGGGTGATGGTCGGCGACGCCTTTACCGATGGCTCCTCCCCTGATGGCGCATCCGAGGAGGAGCTCGACGCCCTCGCCCACGCGCCTCCCGTGGTGGCGGTGGTCGTCACCCACGACGCCGGGCCCTGGCTGGAGGAATGCCTGGCCTCGCTGGGCGCCCAGGACTAT
>JALZNY010000302.1 GCA_030857525.1 Actinomycetota bacterium | reverse complement strand
CAGATCACGGCAGACCCCGGTGCGCGACGCCCAGACCTCGCTCGCCGTGGTGAGGGCGGTGCTGGAACCGACCTCGTAGCGGATGTTGTCGTGCACCCAGTCCGACACCGCCTGGACCCGTGACCATCCCGGCTCGATCGACCCGAACAGCTCCCACGCCTGATCGTGGAGCACGTCGGGCCAGCAGTAGCGGCTCGGCAGCAGGTACACGAAGGCTTCGTCGGGCAGGTCCTGCGTCGGCTCCTGGCTCGCCCCCTTGTCGGCCTCGTCGAGGGTCGGGACCACCTCGACCGTCGCCTCGTAGCACAGCGTTGACGACCCCGATGGGAGGGTGAGACGGTCACACAGGTTGCGGTAGGCGTCGAGGTAGCTACGGGCGGGTGCCGGAGGCTCCCACCGCTCGGTCACCGTCCGGTGATCGCCGTCGGGGCGCGGCCGCACCTGCCACAGCGACGGGGTTTGCTCCACGACCTGGTAGACGAACCGGCAGCCGATCCGGAGCAGCATCCGACCAGCCTGGCACAGCGGCGACAGCAGCCCGCCACCGTCGCGTGTCGGCTCCGTGAACTAGTGCTCACCAGCGCATGTCACCGTCGCCACCACCTCGAGGGCGGCGGCGATCACCTCGGACGGGTCGAGGTCGAGGCACTCCAAGTCGTAGGGACAGTCGATCTTGTAACAGGGGGCGCACCAGGTCGGACGACGGAGCAGACGGGCGGGACTGGCCCGCGGCTCCCACTGCGACTCCAAGTCGGTGCCGGCGAAGGTGACCACCACGGGCCGGGCGAAGGCGTCGGCCAGGTGCATGGCCCCGGAGTCGTTGGCCACCACCAGGGAGGCCCGCCCCACCACGGCGGCCAGCTCGGGGACCGACGTCCGCCCGCACAGCGAGACGACCTGGCCGCCAACCCCAGCCACACCGGCGGCGGCCAGCATCTCCTCCGCCATGGGGACGTCGCCGGGCGAGCCCACCACCACCACGCTCAGCCCGACCTCCTCCACCAGCCGACCCGCTACGGTCGCTAACCGCGTCGGGTCGTAGCGACGGGCGGGGGCGCTCGCCCCCGGGGCCAGGGCCACGAACGGCTGGCCCGGTCCCACGCCCACGCCGGCCAGGAGGTCGCCGGCCGCCGCCGACACGTCCGCCGGCACCACCAGCTCCAGATGCCGACCATCCAGGGGCATGCCGATGCCCTCCAGGAGGGCCAGGTTGCGGTCGACCTGGTGGCACTCGTCGGGAGGCGACGCCAGCTCGTGGCTCAACACCCCGCCGCCGAACTCCTTGGACTGGCCCACCCGCACCGGGATCCCAGCCAGCACGCAGGCGTAGCCGGCGGGCAGGGGCGACTGGGAGAAGCTGGTGAAGATCAGGGCCAGGTCGAAGCGACCTGCGGCGAGGCGGCTCACCAGGGCCTGCTCCCGACCCGGGTCCGGAGGACCAGCCGGCGCCAACGACTGCCACAGCACCTCCTCGGTGGCCACGCCATTCACCCACGGCAGCAGCGGCGCCATCCGGGCGCCGGTGGGCGAGGCCAGCAACGTCACCTCGGCGTCGGGCAGGGCCACCCGCAGGGCTCGCAGGGCCGGGGTCAGCATGGCGATGTCGCCCAGGTTGTCGAGGCGCGCCACCAGGACCCGCTCGGCTCCGACCCAGGCGCCGCCACCGTCGTCGGTGGACGCCCCCACTCAGCCTCCGAGCGCGGGCGCCAGGACGAGCGGGGCGTCGACCAGGCGGTCGGGCAGCGTCGTCTCCAGCTCTTGGTGGTAGGCCCCCGAGGGCAACACACCACACCCCCCAAAGCGTTCCATGACCCGGAGCTGGGCCACGACGTCCTCACCCACATGGTCGGGCGGCAGATCCGTCCAGAAGTCGAATCCGCCCGACTCCCTCAGCTTGGCCGTGTCGTAGAGCACGCAGCCGCCGATCCACGCCACCCGGTAGAGGTAGCGGTCGTCGCGCCCCAGCTCGAGGCGCCGCTCGACGTGCAGGGCATTGGCTGCGTTGTGCAGGCGGTGGCGCTCCCACGCCGGGCTCCCGGGCGCCACCGCCTCGGGCCGCACCGAAGTGTCCCACGCCTCGATGTCCTGCTCATGCAGTCGCACGTCGTCGCGAAAGCTGAGGCCGACCAGGGGAGCCCCGACGAACCCGCACTGCTGCTCGGCCACGGTCATGACCAGACGCTCCAGCACCTCGGGGGCGAGGACCACGTCGTCGTCGAGGAACAACACCAAGTCGGCCTGGGCCCGGGACAACAGGAACGCCCGCTGCTCGGCCATGCCCCGGCGGGGCACGTGGTGGTGGACACTCACCGGATGGCCCCGCGCCTCCAGCACCCGGACCATGGTCTCCACCTCACCGCTGGCGGGCCGCGGGTCGCTCTGGTCGGATACGACCACGCCGAAGCTCGTGTAGGTCTGGCCCAGGAGGCCGGCGAGGGTGATGGCCAGCGCGGCGGGGCGCTGGTAGGTCGGGATCAGGACCTCGACCTCGGGGAGGCTCATCGGGCCCCGGTGCGGATGCGGTCGATGATGCTGGTGGTCGACTCGTCCTCGTAGGGCAGGAAGTGCAGCGTCCCCCCCAGGCGCTCGACCTGGGCGGCTTCGGGCAGCCGCTCCCGGGAGTAGTCACCGCCCTTGACGTAGACGTCGGGGCGGACCTCCTCGATGATCTCACGAGGGCTGTCCTCGTCGAACACCACGACGTGATCGATGCAGCTCAGGGCCGACAGGACCCGCACCCGGGCGCTGTCGGCGCACACGGGCCGGTCGCCCCCCTTGAGGCGGCGAACGCTCCCGTCGGAGTTGACGCCGACCACGAGGACGTCGCCCAACGCCTTGGCCCGGCTCAGGTAGCCGACGTGGCCCCGGTGCAGGAGGTCGAAGCAGCCGTTGGTGAACACGATGCGCCGTCCTGCCCGGCGATGCGCTCCCACCCGTTCGGCCAGGCCGGCCAGGGTCAGGGT
>JALZNY010000301.1 GCA_030857525.1 Actinomycetota bacterium | reverse complement strand
GGACCGGGCCCCGCTGGTGGGCCTGGCTGCGGCCGTCGCCGCGGTCGAGGCCTGCTCCGAGGTGGCCGGCGTCGACGTGGGGCTGAAGTGGCCCAACGACGTGGTAGTCGAGTCAGGGGGTGCCGGCGGTGGGGGTGTCTTCGGCAAGCTGGCTGGCCTCCTGGCCGAGTCGTTGGTCGAGGGCGACGCCGTGGGCGCCGTGGTGGTGGGCATGGGCCTCAACCTGACCAGGACACCCGAGCCGCCCGAGGCGGCATTTGTGGACCCAGGCGCCACCGGGGCGGTGTACCTGGAGGACCTGGCCGGGCGCCCGGTCGAGCGGGATGACCTCCTCGGGTCGTGGCTGGTCCACCTCGACCGCTGGTGCTCGACGCTTTCGTCGCCGGGGGGCGGCCAGGCCGTCGTCGACGCCTACCGGCAACGCTCTGTCACTCTCGGCCGCCTCGTCCGGGTTGACCTGACCGGCGAGGCGGTGGAGGGGACCGCCGTCGACCTCACCGCCGAAGGCCACCTGGTGGTGATGACCACGTCCGGCGCCCGCCACATCGTGGCCGCCGGCGACGTCGTCCACCTCCGGGCCAAACCCGCCACTGGGGCCACGCCCTGAGCTACGGGTCAGGGTTGGAGGCGACCAGGTCGGCAAAGTTGGCCACGGCCGCCGTGGTGAGGGGCCCGGGGATGGCCGGTAGGCGCCGGCCGTCGACGGTGCTGATGGGCTGGACCTCGCGAGTGGTGGAGGTGAGGAAGGCCTCGCCGGCCTCGGCCAGGGCGTCGAGGGGGAGCACCGCCTCCTCCACGTCGCAACACTCCAGGACCAGGGCCCGGGTGACCCCGGCCAGACACCCCGACGACAGCGGGGGCGTCACCAGACGGCCGCCGGTGCCGACCACCACGTTGCTTCCCGTGCCCTCGCACAGCTCGCCCCTGGTGTTGGCGAAGATCGCTTCGCTCGCGCCGAGGCGACGGGCGTAGGCCAGGGCCACCACGTTCTCGGCGTAGGACGTGGTCTTGGCCCCAGCCACGGCGCTGCGCTCGTTGCGGGTCCACGGCACGACCGCCACCTCGGCGGTCGCCGGGACGGGCTCCAAGGCGGCCAGGGCCACCACCACCGTCGGTCCCGACGTCCCCCGCCCCGAGCCCAGCGGCGCCGGCCCCCCGGTGACGGTGATGCGCAAGCGGGCCTCGGCCAACCCCGCCTTGGCCAGCACCTGGGCCACCGCCCCTTCCAGCACGCCCCGGCGGGGGACGTCCAGGCCCAAGCGCGCCGCCGAGGCATCCAGCCGGTCGAGGTGGCGACGGACGGCGAAGGGGACGCCGCCGGACACCCGCAGGGTTTCGAACACCCCGTCACCCACGGTGAGGCCGTGGTCGAAGGCCGACACCACGGCCCGGTCGGGCTCGACCAGGGCGCCGTCGACCCACACCGCAGCGGCGATCACCTCCACAGCGGCGATGTTACGGCCCCGCCGGGAAACGGCCGGGCGGCCTGGCTACCCTGGGCCTGAATGGGTACCGCCGACCCCGTCGCTGGCGCGCGCCGCACCTGGCCCCAGCGCTTCCTCATCACCTTCAACTGCATCCTCATCGTCATGTGCGTGATGGGGGCCAGCGCGGTCGGCTACTCCTACTACCGCTTCGGCAACATCCCTCGTGTGTCCCTGGGCGGCTTCCTGGCCGACGAACCTCCGGGGCGGCCCCAGAACTACCTGCTGGTGGGCAGCGACTCCCGCGAGTTCGTCCAGAGCGGCGACGATCTCGATTCGTTCGGTGACACCAGCGATACGGGAACCAACAAGGCCGACACCATGATCCTGGTCCGCATCGACCCCCAGGCCGAGACGGCGTCGATGGTGTCGTTCCCCCGCGACCTCATCGTCACCATCGCCGGTCGAAACGAGAAGGACCGCATCAACACCGCCCTGGCGGGGGGCCCGAGCCAACTCATCGAGACCATCAAGCTCAACTTCAACCTCCCCGTCCACAGCTACATCCAGGTCGACTTCGAGGGGTTCCGGGAGCTGGTCAACGCCATCGGCGGCGTCGAGCTCTACCTGGAGAACCCGGTGCGCGACCGAGACGCCAACGGCAACAACGTGAGCGGCCTCGACATCGACCAGACTGGATGCGTCACCCTCGACGGCGACATGGCTCTGTCCTACGTGCGCAGCCGCCATTTCGAGGAGCTCGTCGACGACAGATGGGAGGGCGACCTCACCGCCGACCTGGGGCGCATCGAGCGCCAGCAGGGCTTCATCACCACCGCCGTGCGCCAGGCCATGGGCAAGGGCCTGACCAACCCCGGGGCGCTGGCCGACCTGCTGGGGGTGGCCGAGCGCAACGTCACCATCGACGACCAGCTCGATCCTCGTGACCTGCTCAAGCTGGGGCAGCGCTTCCGGTCGCTGGAGCCGGGCACGCTCACGCCGCTGCGGCTCCCGACCAAACCGGCCGACTTCGGGGGCGCCCAGAACAACGTGGTCGTGCTCGACGAGGGCCAGGCCGACGAGATCCTCGACGTCTTCCGGGGGATCGTGCCCGGCCAGGACGTGGTGGCGCCCTCGTCGGTGTACGCCCGGGTGCTCAACGGCTCGGGCCGCACGGGCGAGGCCAGCGCGGCCAAGAACGGCCTCTCCGGCGCCGGCTTCAACATGGCCGACGCCAGCGACGCCGACGCCAGCGGACGGGCCACCACCACCGTGCGCTACGCCGAGGGCCAGAGGGCCAAGGCCGAGCTGCTGGCCAGCTACCTCGAGGTCGCCCCCGCCCTGGAGGAAGACGCGAGCATCCGCACCGTTGACGTCGTGGTGGTCACCGGCCTCGACTACACCGGGGTGCTGGCCGCCCCACGACCGGCCACGGCGGCCCCGGCCCCACCCGCCACCGACGCCCCGGCGCCGGAGCAGGAGGTGGAGTCGGCCGCGCCCACCTGTTGAGGTGGGTGGACCCCTGAGGGTGCGCCGGAGGCGCA
>JALZNY010000300.1 GCA_030857525.1 Actinomycetota bacterium | reverse complement strand
CACGCGGCGTTGCTGCGTCAGGCTTTCGCCCATTGCGCAAGATTCCCCACTGCTGCCTCCCGTAGGAGTCTGGGCCGTGTCTCAGTCCCAGTGTGGCTGATCGTCCTCTCAGACCAGCTACCCGTCGAAGCCTTGGTGAGCCATTACCTCACCAACAAGCTGATAGGCCGCGAGACCCTCCCGAAGCGGAGTCCATTTCCTCACCTGGTCATGCGGCCTGGTGAGGGCATCCGGTATTAGCTCCGGTTTCCCGGAGTTATCCCAGTCTTCGGGGTAGGTTTCTCACGTGTTACTCACCCGTTCGCCGCTAGGTCTTCCCCAGTGTTGCCACTGGTTGGACCCCGCTCGACTTGCATGTGTTAGGCACGCCGCCAGCGTTCGTCCTGAGCCAGGATCAAACTCTCCGTCGAGACCTTGGACGAGCCACCGAAGCAGCCGGTCCGTTGATCATGGAGAGCCAGCAGAGAGCAAAAGCTGCTCACTGCCGACTGGCACCAAGACGGACATTGGTTGTCCATTTTGATGCTAAAAAGGTATTGAAAGAGATGGTGAACGCTTGCACGCCGGGGCCGAAGCCCGAGCACGCGAGCGCCCGCACTCGCTTTGAACCTTCCTCTGTTCCGTTTTCAAGGTGCGCCGTGCTGATGGCACGCGGCTCCCACAGGAGACGTTGGTGCCGGGTTTACCCTAGGCCTTGTGTGGCCTGCGTGGATCGTGGGCGGTGCTGCTGCCGTAGGTCCTGCGCTTAGGGCGGATGGTCACTCTACCGGCACCTCTTCACGGTGTCAACCCCCAGTCGGAGCTACGCCGTTCGGATGCCTGGAGGACGAGGGTATCCGCGGCGGCCGCGCTCTCCTACTCCCCCGCCAGACGTATCAGGCGGTACTCCCGCTTGCCCCGGCGCAGGAGGATCCACCGTTGGTGGCGCAGGTCGCCGCTCGACACGGTCGGCGTCTCGGCGCCCACCCGTTCGTCGTTGACGTACACCGCGCCCTGGGCCAGTTGCCGGCGGGCATCGCTGCGCGAGGCGGTCAGGCCGGTCTCGACGAGGAGGAGGTCGAGCTCGATGCCGCTGTCGAGGCGCTGGCGCTCGACGGCCGAGGTGGCCAGCTCCCCCTCGAGGGTTCGGTAGGCGGCGGGCGGGACGGCACCGGTGCGCTCACCGAAGAGGACCTCAGCGGCGGCCTGGGCGCTCACCGCCTCTTCGGCCCCGTGCACCAGGGCCGTGACCTCGAAGGCCAGTCGCCTTTGTGCACCCCGGCGCCTCGCGGCGCGGGTGTGCTCAGTGAGCACGGCGTCGACCTCGGCGACGGGCAACAGGGTGAGCTGGAGCAGGAAGCGGCGGACGTCGGCGTCGTCGACCTGCATCCAATGCTGGTAGAAGGCGTAGGGGCTGGTGCGCCGTTCGTCGAGCCAGACGTTTCCTCCCGCCGTCTTGCCGAACTTGGTGCCGTCGGCCCGGGTGAGCAGCGGCCAGGTGAAGCCGTGTGCCGCCCGTCCAGTCGTCCTGCGCACCAGATCGATCCCGGCGGTGATGTTGCCCCACTGGTCGGAGCCCCCGATCTGCAGGTCGCAGCCGTGGTGTTGGTGCAACCAGAGGAAGTCATGCGCTTGGATCAGCATGTAGCTGAACTCGGTGAAGGAGATGCCCCCGCCGTCGAGGCGGGTGCGGACCGACTCCTTGGCCAGCATCTGGTTGACGGTGACGCGCTTGCCCACGTCGCGCAGGAAGTCGAGCAGGCTCAGGGCTGCGGTCCACGTGGCGTTGTCCACCAATGTCGCCCGCGGGACGCCCTGGCCGTACTGGCCAGCATCCCCGTCGCCGCCGTCGTCTTCGTCAAAGGCGAGCAGGCGGCGGAGCTGGACCTCGATGGCGGCCAGGTTGGCGGCGAGGGTGTCGGCGTCGAGCAGGTTGCGCTCCTCGGAGCGACCGCTCGGGTCGCCGATCATCCCGGTGGCCCCGCCGGCCAGGGCGATGGGTCGGTGACCGGCGAGCTGGAGTCGGCGCAGGGTGAGGACGCCGAGGAGGTGGCCCACGTGCAGGCTGTCGGCCGTGGGGTCGAAGCCGCAGTAGACGGTGACCGCCGGACCGGCCAGGAGTCGGGCCAGCGCCTCCCGGTCGGTCGAGTCGTGGATCAGTTCTCGGGCCTCGAGGTCGGCCAGCACGTCGACACGGGGCGGGGAGGGCACGGCCGCCATGCTCGCCCGGCGGCGGGCCCCGGTCCAACCGGTTGGACGCTCAGCGTCGGGAGACGTTGCGGTCGCCGGCCACGTACCAGCGCCAGGGCTCCTGCGCGGCGACGCTGATGCCCACCCGGGTGGTGCACACCACGTCGGAGGGTGGATCGATGCCGTCGTCGACGATGGTGGCGCCTGCCTCGCCGGTAGCTCCCTCGCCGGTCACCAGGTCGTCGCCGTCGTGGGTGCCGTTGAGGCCGAAGGCCTGGCAGAGGCGGGCCGGGCCGGCACACAGGTCGCGCTCCCGCTTGGCCGCCGGGCGCCGGCCCCACATCTCCTCCAACCCGGCCAGGGGGCGGAGGGCCCGCAGGAGCACGGCCACCCCCTCGTCCTCGTCACCGCACACGGCGTTGGCGCACCAGTGCATGCCGTAGGTGAAGTAGACGTAGAGGTGCCCCGGCGGGCCGAACATGGTGGCGTTGCGCAGCGTCGGCCCCCGAAAGGCATGCGAGGCCGGGTCGGCCCCACCGCAGTACGCCTCGACCTCGACGATCAGACCCCGGCAGGGCCCGGACACCAGCACCTTGTGCAACAGCGCCGGCGCCACCTCCCGGGGGTCGCGCCGGTAGAAGTCACGGGGAAGGGTCGGCATCGGTGCGCCGGCGGTCGCCGGCCAACCGGGTCCGGAACCGCTTCACCTGGACGGCCACGGGTCCGGGTCCGGCCCCACCCGGCGTGGTCCGGCGAGTGACCGCCACCCCGGGAGCGAGGAGTGCCGCCGCCTCAGGCCCGAGGTCGGGG
>JALZNY010000299.1 GCA_030857525.1 Actinomycetota bacterium | reverse complement strand
CCTCTACTCTGAGCTCGTCGAGCAGCCCGACGTCATCGGCGTGCTGTGGGCCGGGGCCCTGGGCTTCGACCAGGTGATCCCCCGTATCCGCGAGGACGGGCTGCCCGTGGTCGCCGTCTTCGAGGACCCGTTCTCGGATGACCAGGTGGCGCCGCGAGGCCAGGTGCGATCACTGTTCCAGATGCAGCTGCCCGAGGCCTTCCGACACCAGGCCCTCGCCGCCTACGCCGCCGACGACCGGGGTTACACATCGGCCGGACTGCTCTATGACGCCGACCTCGACCCTGACGGCCGTACCCGGCGGCTGTTCGAACAGGCCTACGACGAGGCCGGGATCGAGGTGATCGGGGTAGAGACGTTCTCCACCGACGACACCGACTTCACGAGCCAGCTCCAGCGCCTGCAGGCCGCCTCGCCTCAGCTGCTCTACCTCGACGGGCTTCCCGTGAGCGCGGCCGCCATCGTCACTGCCCTCGAGGCCCAAGGCGCCGCCTACGTCGACACCCCCACGACAAAGGGTCCCCAGTGGCATCCCCACATAGCGGGCTCACCTGGGGCTCTGGACCCCAGTGAGTGGACAACCTCGGCCGGTCAAGCGGCCAAGGTCGGTACCCTTACCACGGGACATGTGGGTGGGCTCACCTACCTGCCTTCCTACTCCATCGGCTCCTGGCTCCGAGAGTTCCTGGGCAAGGCCCCGATTGGCGGCGAAGAGCTGGCGGCCGACGCTCTGGCCAGCCTCATAGAGGGGATGAAGAGGGCCGGCAGCAACGATCGAGGGCGAATCGTCGAGGGCATCGAGAGCATCGGAGCCACCACCTTCGCCTCGGCCCAGTTCGGCTACGCCCCTGATCGCCACTTGGCCTTCACGCCCGACGACGCCGTGATCCTGACGCTCGAGCGACTCCGGGGACCAGCACCGACCGATCCGGCCTATGAGCTGGGGGCGGAGTGGGGGCCCGAGGGAGCGTTCTCCAACGCCGCCGCCCAGTTCAGCCAGTTGGTCCGTCCGACGATCGAGGCCAACCGCCGGGTCCTGCCCGAGGTGATGGACACGGTGATGGACCAGGGCTATGGGACCCAGTGCACCACGCAGGCCGACGGCACGCTCAGCAACGCATGCAAGATTCACTAGCGTCAAGCGCCAGCGAAGACGCCCGGTGAGCGAGGCCCCGCTGGCCCCCAGCCTTGACGCCGCCTGCCGGCGCTGGCCCGATCGCCCCGCCATCACCTACCACGGCCGGACCATGTCCTACGCCAAGCTGGGCGAGAAGGTGCGCATGTTGGCCGGCGCCTACCAGCGCCTCGGAGTCCGCCCGGGCGACCGCATCCTGTGCCAGCTGCCCGACTGCCCCGAGCACATCGTGGCCATCAGCGCGGCTTGGGCCAGCGGCGCCATCCACGTGGGCGTCGACAACGACCTGACCGGCGACGAGCTGTCCTGGCTCGTCGACTACACCGATGCCGCTGCCCTGCTCTACCAACCCCGGCGAGACCGCAAGGACCCGCTCTCCGACCTCAAGGCCGTGACCAGGGCTTCCCCCGGCACCCGGATGATCCTCCACCACTGGGATCCTGGCCCCACCGACGTCCCCCACGTGGCCCTCTCCGCGCTCCTCGACGGACGTCACGGTCCGCTTCCTTCGGGCGAGCCGCAGCTCAGCTTCGACGACACTGCCCTGCTGTTCCTGACCTCGGGCACCACCGGCAAGCCCAAGGCGGTCATGGAGACACTGCCGGTGTGCTGGGCCAAGATGCAGTTCTTCACCGACGCCTTTGGCCCCGGCCCTGATGACGTGCACCTCATCTACCTGCCCATCTCGCATGTGTTCGGGCTGCGTCTGGCCATGCTCGCCCTGCTGCGGGGCGGCCGGGTGGTCCTGCTCGACCGCTTCTCCCCTCGGGAAGCCCTGCGCCTGGTGGTCGACGAGCGGGTCACCGTGCTGCCAGGCATGCCCACCCACCTCACCCTCATCGTGCGCCAGCTCAACGAGACAGCGCACGATGTGAGCAGCCTGCGCTGGGCCATCTCGGCTGCGACCAACCTTCCCCCCGCCCTCGTCGAGCGGGTCTACGAACGGCTGGGAGTGGAGCTCCTCTACGTCTACGGCTGCAGCGAAGGCTTCACCACCGAGACCACCGACCGGCGGGACATCGCCGAGGGCTCGGTGGGCAGCCTGGTGTTCAAGGGTCCCGAGGGAACCTCAGCCGAGGGTTCACTCGCCATCCTCGACCCCGACGACCATATGCCGGTGGCGCCAGGGGAGATCGGCGAGATCGCCTTCCGAGCGGCGGCACCCGTGCGCTACTGGCGGCGGCCGCCGGTCGCCACCGACGGGTGGTACCACACGGGCGACCTTGGTCGCGTCGACAGCGAGGGCCGCGTCTTCGTCCTCGGCCGCCTCAAGCAGGTGGTCAATCGGGGCGGGCTCAAGGTGTCGCCCGGGGAGCTCGAGGTGGCCATGATCCGCCACCCGGGGGTGGCCGACGCCGCCGTCATCCCCACCCCTGACCCAGTGCTGGGCGAGGCCACCTGCGCCTGTGTCGTGCCGAGCGATGCAGATCCGCCCGATCTCGACGAGCTGCGCACCTTCCTCGGCACCAGCCTGGCTCGCCACAAGCTGCCCGACGAGCTGTGCCTGGTGGAGGCCATCCCCCGCACGCCGATCGGCAAGGTCAACCGCCCCGCCCTGGCGACCCTGGTCGTCGACGGCGAGCAGCCCAGGCAGCGCCTCCGTCCCCGCTGATCGGGTAGGCCAACGCCCAGGTGAGCGATGCTATCCCTGGTCCCACGCGGCGATCACCTTGGACAGCGAGGGGGAAGGCGTGGCTCCCACCGACAGGAACGTACGCACATCAGGCGGCGCGCCCACCGACCGGCGGTACTCGTCGATTGACTCCTGGCTTCGCCAGACGATCACGATTCTCGACGTTTCGTCCTCGTCCTGATCTCGCAAGAGGAACGCCCGGACGATGTGGGGCGCTCCGT